>MTMT01000001.1 GCA_002010195.1 Archaeoglobus sp. JdFR-32 | reverse complement strand
CCGCCCTGGGCTTCTTCCTCCTCCTCAAGCACTTAGCGGGAGAGCCTACAATAAGCTTGGACACAGATTGGTTCTACAGGAAAGGGGGAAGGGTGGTTATGAAGGGGATCATGACCCTTCCCGTCATATCTTCAAAGATCGAGAGATTTTTCGGAAGAATAACCTCAGCAATAAAATGGTTCGCTAAGAACCCAGTACAGGCTTCATTTCTACTTTCTGCAACAGCATTCTATAAGATATTCGGAGTCGTACCGGGAATACCAAGAGAATACTCAGATGTGTTTCTAAACGAGATCTGGAAGAACTATCCCGGAGAGCCCGTTATGAGATCGCCGGTTGGAGATGGTATAATTCTCGTTATGTCCACCTTAATAATCTACGGACTGTTTCAGCTTTTCAGCATATAATTCCTCAGCATATAACTTTGATTTATTTTAATTTTCACACAGCTTAGCGGTGTAATAGCTCAGAGCCACAGTACAGTCACTCTGCAAAAACTATCCGTAGCATACAAACGGATACAAAAACAATTCAAAAATACATATCCGATAACCCAAGCACTAATTCTTCAATTACGATTACCTCCCAGTTTTTAATTATTTCGAAACCTTTAAAAAATTCGATTTTTATCAGATTGAAAAAGCTGTGAATTATATATTACCTCAAACTTATGCCCTCTTTGATTTTAGATTAAAAACGATGTTAAATCCTTTTTTTGAACAAAAAAGCCCATATTAAGCTTAGATATGATTAATCGTGTAATTATTATTCGAAAGACTTATATAGGTTATGGGAATAAATTGTGGTGGAAAGGGGGGATGTTTGAATGGCATTGTTAAAGACACCACCACCTCATGGTGGCAACTTAGTTGATAGAGTAGTCAGGAATCCAGATCGTGCCAAAAAAATGGCGGATGGGTGTGTAACTTTTGATATCAAGCCGACCATGCTTGATGGAGTGCCAATAAGGAATGTTTACAGGGAAATCATGTCGATCTGCTACGGATTCTTCAGCCCGGTTGATGGCTCCATGGTAAGAAACGAAGTTGAGAAGGTACTTGAGGAAAGGAGGCTCTTAAGCGAGTGGGTATTTCCGTATCCACTTGTCTTTGACATAAGCGAGGAAGACTATAAGAACCTAGGTGTAGGAGAGGGTGATAGGCTACTTCTCAAATTGAAAGGACAGCCGTTTGCGGTTCTTGATATTGATGAGGTTTACAAGATTGATCCCGTTGATATCGCAACGAGAACTTTTGGAACTCCGGAAAGAAATCCCGAGGTTGTTAAAGTTCCATTTGACAAAAAGCATCCGGGATACATGATCTACAGATCGATGCATCCGGTTATCCTTGCAGGAAAATACACGATAATCAACGAACCTAAGTTCAGAGAGCCCTTCGATAAATTCTGGTTCCCGCCTGCAAAATGCAGAGAGGTCTTCAAAGAGAAGGGATGGAGAACCGCAATTGCTCACCAGACGAGAAATGTCCCTCATGTGGGACATGAAGCCTTAATGAAGAACGCTGCATACACTGGAGATGTGGAGCCGTGCAGAGGTATTCTCGTCAACGCCATAATCGGTGCAAAAAGGAGAGGAGATTATCCAGATGAAGCTATTCTCGAGGGCCACTCGGCGGTAAACAGATTCGGATACATCAAGCCGGAAAGACACATGGTCACATTCACCCTATGGGACATGAGATACGGCAACCCAATTGAGTCGCTACTCCACGGGATAATCAGGCAGAATATGGGATGCACACACCACATGTTCGGAAGGGACCATGCAGCGGTTGGAGAATACTACGACATGTACGCAACCCAGATTCTGTGGACAAAAGGCATCCCAAGCTTTGGATTCGAAGCTCCACCAAACGAAGTAGATTACGGCCTGAAGATTATCCCACAGAACATGGCTGAGTTCTGGTACTGTCCGAAGTGTCAGGAGATGGTTTACAGCGAAACCTGCGGACATGTTGACATGAAGCAGAAACTCAGTGGAAGCTTCATCAGAGGAATGGTCGCAGAGGGAATATTCCCACCGAATATTATCATGAGACCGGAAGTTTACAAAGCAATAGTGAAATGGTGGAAAGTCTATGGATATCCATTCGTAAATCCGAAGTACCTCGAAGAGAAGGACAAAAACTTGGAGGTAGATCTTCCACCAATGGAGATTAGCAAGGCATGAGGGGTGATAAAAATGGTACACTATATTGGTCTCATTCTCGATGACATAAGACTTGAGCAAATCAAAGGCACAGGGCTTGAGGACAAGCTAAACACATTGTTCGGTGGACAGATTAAACAGCTCGTTATCGAGGTTCCAGAGGAGGTTTCAAAGAAGATTCTCGCCGAATTCCCTAACGCGAGAATTGATTCAAGGTCTTTCCTTGAAGACTTGCCCGTTGCATTTAAGAGAGCTTTGTTCAAAGAGGTCGTTGATAAAAAGAGTCTCGGTGTTGAAGTGGTTGACGCGGTCTTCGGAAAGATCGACGAGATCAAAGAACTCGCTGCAAAAGAGTCAGAATACATACCACCACCGGACATAGATACCTCTGAAATCTGAAAAATTAATATTTTAAATTTTTAATGGAATCTGATCATGCTCCCCCGAATATTTGAACTAAAATAGGAGGTGTGAAAATGCCAAGTTATGTAAACCCGGAAAAGTGTGATGGATGCAAGGCTTTGGATAAGACCGCCTGCCAGTACATCTGCCCGAACGACCTGATGGTATTGGACAAGTCAATTGAGAAGGCGTACAACAGAGAGCCAGAGATGTGCTGGGAGTGCTACAACTGCGTTAAGATTTGCCCACAGGGTGCAATTGAGGTAAGATGCTATGCGGACTTCGCTCCACTTGGTGCGAGTGTTACACCCCTTAGGGGTAGTGACTCCATCATGTGGACTGTGAAGTTCAGAAACGGAACTGTGAAGAGGTTCAAGTTCCCAATTAGAACAACACCAGAGGGATCAATTCAGGCACACGAAGGATTCCCAGAAGCAAAGGTAGAGGATCTCGACAGCCCAATATTGTTCTCTGAGCCAGACACCCTCGATGGGCTTGAATTGCCAACAATCAAGAAGTAATTTAGAGGTTTGGAGGTGTAAANATATGCCATATGAAGCTGAAATAAAGGAAGTTGAATCAGATGTTTTGATACTCGGCGGTGGAATGTCTGGATGCGGTGCTGCAGTTGAAGCGACCTACTGGGCAAAACCACTTGGATTGAAAGTGGTTCTTGTCGATAAGGCTGCAGTTGATAGAAGTGGAGCTGTGGCTATGGGTCTTTCCGCCATCAACACATATCTCGGCATGAGCGGAAGGGCAAACTACGGACAGTGGACACCCGAGGATTTCGTAAAATATGTTAGAACCGATCTGATGGGTATAGTTAGAGAGGACCTCGTTTACGATGTCGCAAGACATGTTGACTCAAGTGTCCATCTCTTTGAGAAGTGGGGGCTCCCCATCTGGAAAGATAAGGATGGCAAGTACATCAGAGAGGGTCCATGGCAGGTTATGATTAACGGAGAGAGCTACAAGGTTATTGTTGCAGAAGCTGCAAAGAGTGTTCTTGGTCCAGACAACATTTATGAGAGAGTAATGATTACACACCTGCTTACAGATGATAACGATCCAAACAGAGTTTGCGGTGCTGTAGGTTTCAGCGTTAGAGAGGACAAGTTCTATGTGTTCAAGGCTAAGGCGGTTATCTGTGCCATGGGTGGTGCGGTACATGTCTTCAGACCAAGATCAACCGGAGAAGGTCTTGGTAGAGCTTGGTATCCACCTTGGAATGCCGGTTCAACATACGCCCTCATGGCACAGGTCGGTGCTGAACTGACATGTATGGATGTGAGATTCGTACCAGCAAGATACAAGGATGGTTATGGTCCTGTTGGTGCATGGTTCCTCCTCTTCCAGAGCAAGGCGACAAACGCATTTGGAGAGGAATACATGGTTACAAGAAAGGCTGAAGTTGAGAAGTTCCAGCCATACGGCTCAATGAAACCAATGCCAACCTGTCTGAGAAACCACGCAATGCTGTTGGACATGAGAGAGGGCAAGGGACCAATCTACATGAGGACACCCGAGGCTATCAAGGCACTTGCAGAACAGATCCCAGATGAAAAGGAGAGAAAGAAGAAGTTCAAGGAACTCGAGAGCGAGGCATGGGAGGACTTCCTCGACATGACAATCACTCAGGCATTGCTCTGGGCTTCAATGAACATTGATCCGGCAGAAGAGCCATCCGAAATCATGCCATCCGAACCATACTTCATAGGCTCACATGCTGGGGCAAGCGGTGCATGGGTTTGCGGACCTGCAGACCTGATGCCAGAGGAGTACAAGGATGCGTTCCCAGCCCACTACAACAGAATGACCACCGTCATGGGTCTGTTCACATGCGGTGACGGTGCTGGGGCAAGCGGTCACAAGTTCTCAAGCGGTTCATTCACCGAAGGAAGAATCGCAGGAAAGTCTGCAGTTAAATTCGCTTATGACCACAAGGATTACACACCAGCAGTTAGCGAGGACAGAATCATGAAGCTGAAGGAGATCGTCTACAGACCACTCAACCTCTACGAGCAGTACAAGGGTGCAACAACAAGACCCGAGATCAACCCGAACTACATCAGACCGAAGATGTTCATGTTCAGACTCCAGAAGATCATGGACGAGTATGTTGGTGGTATCTCAACATACTACACTACAAGCGAGAAAATGCTCGATCAGGCATTCAANCTCCTCCAGTTCCTGAAGGAGGATAGTGAGAAACTCGCTGCAGAGGATCTCCACGAACTCCAGAGAGTCTGGGAGAACATCCACAGAATGTGGGTTGCTGAGGCACATGCAAGAACAATCTACGCCAGAAAGGAGACAAGATATCCTGGNTACTACTACAGAGCTGACTACCCAGAACTCGATGATGCCAACTGGAGAAAGTTCGTAAATGTCAGATACAACCCACAGACCGGCGAGTGGGAAGTCGTCGAGAGGCCTTACGTCCAGATCGTACCAGAGTAAGGCGGTAAGATGGGTGAGTGGGGGTCAAATTTATTCAATTTTTTTAAACCCCCTTCTTACCCCTCTTGCCCTAAAAATTATTTTCAATTTTTAAAATTCTTTAAACTTCTCTTCAGTTCCCTCTGTACATCTAACACCTTTGAACCTTTCTTGTGTAAGCCCAAAGTTAGTTGGAACTTGGAGTTATAGAAAGTGAGGCAGAAAGCTAAGTCAAAGTTAGGTGAGAATGAGGTGGATGATGGGAGAGTGAGAGATGAGCAGAATGAACGAAAAGACGAATAAGATAAAGCTTTTAAGTTATAGGAATTTTAAGTTGAAAGAGGAAAAATTCAGGGAGGCATAACATGAGAGAGAGTATTCCGTCTGGACAGCTAAGTGGAAATGTTTTGGTTATTGGAGGGGGCATAGCTGGCTTAAGTGCTGCATTGGAGGCTTCCGAGGCGGGTTACGATGTATTCGTCATTGAAAAGAGACCTTACCTCGGAGGAAGAGTTGCTCAACTTTACAGATACTTTCCAAAACTCTGCCCACCGTACTGTGGACTCGAGATACTATTCAGGAGAATCAGAACAAACCCGAAAATAAAGTTTCTGACAATGAGCGAGGTTGTAGAAGTAAACGGCACTGCAGGAGACTTCGATGTGACTGTTAAGATAAAACCGAGATATGTTGACATTGCAAAGTGTACAGCATGCGGTGAGTGTGCAGAGATATGTCCAGTTGAGAGAGAGAACGACTTCAATTACGGCATGGATAAAACCAAAGCGATCTATTTGCCCCACGATCTCGCATTTCCGATGAAGTATGTGATCGACGAGTCAGTTTGTAAAAAAGAGGAGTGTGCCAAATGCGTTTCAGTATGTAAATACGGAGCTATTGACCTCAACATGGAGGAGAAGACGATAAACATAAAGGCAGATTCGATTATCATCGCCACAGGATGGAAGCCATACGATGCGACCAAGCTCGAAAATCTCGGATACGGAAAGTACCCGAATGTCATAACGAATGTAATGATGGAAAGGCTCGCATCGATTAACGGACCTACCAAGGGCAAGATCGTAAGACCGAGCGATGGGAAAGAGCCCAATATTGTTGCATTCGTGCAGTGTGCTGGTTCAAGAGATGAAAACCACTTACCGTATTGTTCTGCAATATGCTGTCTTGCATCCATGAAACAGGCAACATATTTGCGAGAGCAGTATCCTGACTCAAAGGTGTACATATTCTACATCGATATCAGAGCACCGGGGAGATACGAGGACTTCTACACGAAGGTTAAAGAAGATGAGAACATAGTATTCGTGAAGGGCAAGGTAGCCAAGATTGAAGAGGGTGAGAACGGAAACCTAATCGTCATAGCAGAGAACACCCTAACTGGAGAGAAAACGAGAACGGAAGTTGAAATGGTCGTTCTTGCTACCGGAATGAAACCTGAGCTGTCTGATGTCAAAATACCGCTCAAAGAAATAAAGCTCGATGACTATGGATTTGCATTTGATGTACCGGGGATATACTCCGCGGGAGTTGCCAGAGCACCATCCGATGTAGCATCTGTTGTTGAAAACGCAACTTCTGCCGCTTTGAAAGGCATACAGTATGCTAAGAGGTGATTAAAATGAGTGATGAGAAAAACATTATGCTTTACATCTGTACCGGCTGTGATATTGGCGATTCCCTTGATATTGATAAGCTTAAAGAGGTAGCAGATGAAGACTTCGGAGTGGAGTCCAAGACTCACGGATTCCTCTGTGGAGAGGAGGGCGTTGAACTGATTAAGAAGGATATCGAGGCTGGAGTCAATACAGTTGTAATTGCTGCATGCTCCCCAAGAGTAAACTACGACACATTCAACTTCCCGGATGTCATAGTTGAAAGGGTGAACCTCAGAGAGCATGTTGTGTGGAGCCACAAACCTAAGGATCCGAAAACCCAGATGCTTGCGGAAGATTACATAAGAATGGGCATCGTCAAAGCCCAGAAGATGGAGTTTCCAGAGCCGTACAAAGAGGAAATATCAAAGACAGTTCTCGTTATTGGTGGTGGAGTTACCGGCTTGACTTCAGCCCTTGAGGCGTCAAAAGCTGGTTACGATGTTGTTCTCGTCGAGAAAGAGCCGGAGTTAGGAGGTTGGGTAAAGAAGTTCAAGAAGTTGACACCAGCAGACCCACCATTCAGAGAGCCGAAAGAGCCCGATGTTAATGAAAAGATAAGGCAGGTAATGGAAAACGATAAAATAAAGGTCTATACTTCCGCACAGATAAAGAGCATATCTGGGCAACCGGGATTGTTTGATGCAGTCATAAGCTACAATGGAAGCGAAGAACAGGTGAGAGTTGGCTCGATAATTGTTGCGGTCGGCTGGGAGCCCTACGATGCGACCAAGCTCGAAAATCTCGGATACGGAAAGTACCCAGATGTCATAACGAATGTGCAGTTCGAAGAAATGGTTTCTGAAGGGAAGTTAATCGTTCCATCAACAGGAAAACCCGCAAAGAAAGTTGCATTCATCCAATGTGCTGGACAGAGAGACCCAGAACATTTGCCGTACTGTTCAAGCATCTGCTGTATGGTATCCCTGAAGCAGGCACTTTATGTTAGAGAGATGAACGATGGACAGGCATTCATATTCTACAAAGACATGAGGACTCCCGGACAGTACGAGGACTTCTACAAGAGAGTGCAGGAAGACCCGGGTGTCTTCCTAACCAAGGGCGAGATAAAAGGGGTCAGCAAAACCGACGGTGGTATGCTTGTAGAGGTTACCGATACACTCCTTGGAGAGGACATCGAGGTGGAGGTTGACCTTGTCGTTCTCGCAGTGGGTATGGTCCCAAGACTTAAGAAGATTGCCGATAAGCTCGCAGAAGCTGAAGAGGAGAAAGAGGAGGCTGAAGAAGGTACCGAAGCTAAAGAAGAAGCTACAACAGAGGAAGAGAGTGTTGTTGAGGAAGTTTCCAAGGATGAAGATGAAATAGAGGGAATACTGAACCTCACATACAGAAAAGGTCCAGAACTGCCGGATCTAAAGTACGGATTCCCAGACTCAAACTTCATCTGCTTCCCATACGAGACACAGAGGACCGCAATATANGCTGCGGGACCGATAAGACAACCAATGGGTGTTGCGGAAAGCGAAGAAGATGCCACCGGTGCAGCGTTGAAAGCTGTGCAAGCCCTTGAACTCATAAGCAANGGTGCTGCAACATTCCCGAGAGTCGGTGACCTGAGCTATCCGGAATTCTTCCTTCAGAGATGCACGCAGTGTAAGAGGTGTACAGAAGAGTGTCCATTCGGTGCACTTGACGAGGATGAGAAAGGCACTCCGAAGCCAAATCCGAATAGATGCAGAAGATGCGGTGTTTGTATGGGTGCATGCCCAGAAAGAATCATCTCGTTCAAGAACTACAATGTTGATATGATCGGTTCAATGGTCAAAAGCATTCATGTACCCGAAGATGAGGAGGAGGGGCTCAGATTCCTTGCATTCGTTTGTGAGAACGATGCCTATCCCGCATTTGACATGGCAGCGCTAAACAGAATGGAATGGCATCCAGATGTTAGAATAATACCGGTGAGATGCTTGGGTTCATTCAATGTCGTCTGGGTTGCAGATGCACTTTCAAGGGGTATAGATGGTGTCATCCTGATTGGGTGCAAGTACGGAGATGACTATCAGTGCCACTTCATAAGAGGTAGTGAGCTTGCAAATAGAAGAATGGAGAATGTTCAGGAGACCTTAGAAAGACTGGCACTGGAAGCAGAAAGAGTTCAAGTGGTTCAATTGCCTATAGCCGAATACGACAAGATACCTCAGATAATTCAGGAGTTCATCGAGAGGATCGAGGATGAGTTTGGTCCGAACCCGTACAAAGGGTTCTAAATCCAAATTTTTAAATTTTTAAAGGGTGATGCATATGGTTCGTGTAGAACCCGACATTAATTTTGTTAAGGACCTGATGAAAATGGGNGGTGCGTCGCTTAAAAAGTGTTTCCAGTGTGCGACATGTTCTGTGATTTGTCCTCAATCTCCTGATGAGAATCCATTCCCAAGAAAGGAGATGATATGGGCTCAGTGGGGACTGAAGGATAAACTCGTAAGAGATCCAGACATATACCTCTGCCATCTCTGCAACGATTGTACAATAAACTGTCCGAGAGGTGCAAAGCCCGGAGAAGTCATGAACGCGGTAAGAAACTACACATTCTACGAGTTCTCTACACCGAAGTTCATAGGGAAGCTGTTTACATCACCAGCTTACTTTCCGATACTGATTGCAATACCGATAATTCTTCTTTACGCATTTCTCCAGATACCGGGAGTGTTGTACACTCCTGAGGGCGATCATGTCGTCTATGGCAACTTTATAAACCATCTCGCTATCGAGGCTGCTGGACTGTTGGTCGGGGCATATGTGATTATAGTCGCACTACTGAGTTTCTATAAGTACTGGAAAGCTATAGGCATGTCATCCGACCTTGTCTTCGAGGTAGAGAGAGGAGTGGAAGGAAAAACTGTAATGAAAGCTGGTGGTTTCTGGTATGAGCTATGGAATGCGCTCAAGGAGATCTTGCTCCACTCCAAGTTCAAGGAGTGTGCAGTGAACAGTTACAGATACCTCGCCCACCTCGGGGTGTTCTATGGATTTATCCTCCTCGGAATTTCAACCACTGGAGCGGTTGTGTACATATACGCCTTAGGTGTGAAGGAACTTGCACTCCCGATTTATGATCCCGTAAAAATAATTGGAAACATAGGCTTCCTCCTATTNTTCGGTGGTTTAACTTGGNTACTCTACAAAAAGATCTCCTCTCCAGACTCTGCAGGGAAACCAAGCTACCAAGACTGGTTCTTCTTCATAGATCTGTACCTAGTTATCATCACCGGAATCCTTATGGAGATCTCAAGACTTGCAAATGTGGCAAGTGTAGCTTACCCACTGTACTTGGTACACCTGATTTTCGTATTCATGCTCTTAGCCTACGCCCCGTACTCNAAGTTCGCCCACCTGCTGTACAGAGGACTTGCATACATGTGGGCAAGAAAGACCGGTAGGCTAAGAACATCGGTTGAGGAGGCTTAATCCGGTAGAATCAATCAAGCGACAAAACATAAAAGATTAGATTTTAATTTTTAATTTCAAATTTTATTTTCGAAAAGAGTTAGAACAGATCGTCCAACTCATCATTATACTTAGGCATTCTCCCGTGTTTCTGAAGGTATTCCTGAATCAATTCACTCTCTCTTTTTGTAAACATCTTGTCTTCTTCATAGGCAAAGTATCTTGCCTCTGGGTCTTGCAGATACTCCTCCAGCAGAGATTTCATATTCTCAGTCCCTTTGATGAAAATAATATTCTTTTCTTCATCGTAAAGTTTTATAACCCCCTCCTCATTCGGAACTGATGAAACATTCTCCACTGTGAGTTTCATGAACTCTTCTGGTGGTAAATCTGGAGCCTTGAGTTTAAGCCTGAGATCGCATCTGAGGCACCTCATAGCCTCTTTCACAACTTCCTCCTCTGTATAAACTTGTCCCTGAGGAGTTACCCTTTCCAATTTTGCGAAGTTTTCAACTCTGCCAAGCCAGAAATCATATCCCTCCTCAGGTATCTCGAACTCAAGACCGCTACCACCCAAGTACCTGTCTATCTCATCCACAGCCTTTTTGACGGTCGCAACAGATTTTACTACGGAGAATTCATCAAGAATCGCAGAGCCAGCCACAAACACCCCTTTTTGAGATGTTTCAAGGTTTTGTTTTGCAACTACCAGACCATTCTTAACCCTCAATCCTATCCCTTCATCCACGGAGAAGTTCTCGAAGATAACCCTGTCGACCCTTATCGCACCTCCATCAACAACAAGTTCATAACCCCCTTCGACTTCGTTAACCTTAGCTTCACTCAAGACCTTCACACCCTCAATTTCTGCAGACCTCAACTCATCAGGGTGCAGAGAGGTTTTGTCCACAACTAAAACAGTCTCTATTCCATGTCTAACAAGAACTCTCGCGGTATCGAGACTCATCACTCCTCCAATCAGAGCTACTTTCTTGAATCCTAAATCTTTACCAGCCAGAATATCAGACATAATAGCTTTCGGATTGATCCCTTCACTTTTCTGTCTTCCAATCGCCAAGAGGATTGCATCGTACTCCTTAAGGTCATCGAGACTCTCTACAGCAACACCAGTTTTGAACTCAACACCCAAATCAACCAACCTCTTTATCTCCCCTTCAATCACATTCCTTGGTAGCTTAAATTCAGGTATGTATCTCAGTCCTCCTCCAAGCTCGGATTCGGCCTCAAAAACAGTAACAGAATATCCAAGAATNGATAGCAAGTAAGATGCAGAGAGTCCTGCCGGTCCAGAACCCACTACCGCTACTTTCTTACCCCTGTCAGGTAGTCTCTTCGATTCCGATTTATAATTGCTAACCAAGAACCTCTCCACCGNTCTGAGGGAAATTGGCTCATTTAGTGTACCCCTCCTGCAATTCCTTTCACACGGAGCTTGACACACATAACTTATGATTTCGNAAAGCGGTTTGTTCTCAAAAAGTTTTTCGAGAACTTGCTTTGAGCTTTCTCCGAGCCTATCCAATTGCAATCCAGCACTTGATAGTAGCCCAACCATTCTTGAGGGTGCGTAAGCCAATGGATGGGCTAGTGGACATGCGGAATCACATGGAGGGGTATCCCACTTCCTCGTTCTATCTCTCAAAGCTCCGGTAGGACACACCTCAACACAGCAACCGTCAAACCTACAACCCACTTCCGCAAGAGGCAGATTGTATGCNGTTGAGACCGTGATATCCGAGCTTTTGTAAACGAACTCAAGAACCGATGCACCTATAACATCCTGACACATCCTCACACATCTNCCACAAACGATGCACAACTCTGGATCGCGAACAAAGAAAGGTTCCTCCAGTTTTGGAGTTTTTCCCGGTATGTACTTGGGTGTACCGCCCTTAATTCCTATATACTCCACCACTTTCCTGAACTCACACACATCAAATACAGGACAGCATCTCTCATCTTCAGGCACATTGGATGAGCACTGCGTTCTACTGCAACCCTCTCTCTGGGGGCACATTATACACTCGTGTGGGTGGAATTCAAGAATGAGTGAGAGTATTTCCCTCCGCAAATCTTTAACTTCATCCGTATCGGTATGCACAATCATTCCATCCTCTGCAGGGGTTGTACAAGCGGTTGGATAACCTTTTACACCCTCAATTTCAACTATACACAACCTACAAGCACCATGCGGTTTGAGATTCGGATGGTAGCAGAGTGTAGGGATGTAAATACCCGCAGATCTTATAGCATCCAAGACCGTTGATCCTTTCTCCACAACTACATCCAAGCCATTAATTTTCAGAGAGATTGAACCCATATTAATCACCCTCAACTGCCCATACTAACCGTCCTTACCAACCAAATCGCCTACGCTCATTCAATCGCCATAAAGTCACAAGCTTCGATACATGCTTTACATTTTATGCATTTCTCCTTNACAATCTTCGCAAATTCTCCTTTCTCCCACAATATGGCATCCTCGGGACATGCTTTTGCACAATTTCCGCATTTTGTGCACTTATCCTCATTGACCTCGAACTTCAGGAGAGCAATGCATTGATTTGCGAGGCATCTCTTCTCAAGAATGTGTGCTTCATACTCGTTTCTGAAGTACCTAAGGGTTGTCAGAACTGGATTCGGTGCTGTTTTACCNAGACCACATAGAGCTGTATCCATCACACTTCTCGCCAGATTCTCGAGATACTCCATGTCACTGAGCTCACCTTTTCCACTCACGATTTTGTTCAAAATCTCAAGCATCTTTTTCAGACCCAACCTGCATGGAAAGCACTTTCCACAAGACTCATCACTTGTGAAGCTCAGAAAGAATCTTGCGAGATCAACCATGCATGTTGAGTCGTCGAGGACTATTAGCCCTCCTGAACCCATAATGGCTCCAGCACCAACAAGAGAGTCGAAATCTATAGGTGTGTCGAACAAGGTTTCCGGTATGCATCCTCCCGATGGCCCTCCAATCTGGATGGCTTTTATCTTCCTCATCCTCTTCGCAGGACCACCTCCCGGACCGTAGAGGAGGTTCTTTATNGTGGTACCCAAGGGCACTTCCACCAATCCTGTGTTCCTTATCCTGCCCGCCAAAGCAAAAACCTTTGTACCTTTGCTTCTCTCAGTTCCTACGGATGCATACCAATCTCCACCTTTCAAAATAATAGCAGGTACATTGGCGAGTGTTTCTACATTATTTATTATCGTTGGCTTCCCCCACAATCCTTCCTGAGCAGGGTAAGGTGGTCGAGGCNTCGGCATTCCTCGTTTTCCTTCAATCGATGCTATTAACGCTGTCTCCTCACCGCACACAAAAGCACCAGCTCCTTCAGCGAGTCTAATATGAAATGAGAAGTCCGTTCCGAAGATGTTCTCTCCTATGTACCCTCTCTCCTCTGCCTGAGAAATCGCAATCTTTAATCTTTTAATCGCAAGCGGATATTCTGCTCTACAGTAGATGTACCCCTCTTCAGAGCCTATTGCATATCCCGCTATAGTCATCCCCTCAAGAACTGCATGAGGATCGCCCTCCAGAACGCTTCTGTCCATAAACGCTCCGGGATCACCTTCATCAGCATTACAGATGACATACTTGGGTTGCTCCTTCTGCCCTCTACACAACTCCCACTTTATGCCGGTCGGAAATCCCGCTCCTCCTCTGCCCCTCAATCCAGATTTTTTAATCTCATCAATAACTTCCTCTGGCTTCATCTGGGTTAGAGCCTTCTCCAACGCTTTGTAGCCTTCATCCTCGAGATACGAATCTATGTTCTCAGGATCGATCTCACCGCACCTTCTTAAAACAATCCTTTGCTGTCCCGCAAAAAAATCTTCATAAGCTTTCTTTGCAGAGTACTTCTTTACAACTTCTCCATTTTTTACATGCTTCTCAACCAGCTCTNGGACGATTTCTGGTTTTACATCTTGATAAGTGACCCTTCCAGTAGCGGGATGAATTATATCTACAAGAACATCCCTAAAATAACCTCTATCTCCCGTTTTTATGAGCTTACACGAATCCAATAGATTTTCAGACTTCAGTACCTCCTCAAACCTTTTGTAAACTTCCGAAGCTCCTGCAGATAATCCACTCGTACCGAAACAGACCAAGATTCTTACATCAGATTTAGACATGAAAACACCTCTAAAGCGTTTAACCTACCATTATCCTTCGGTAGAGCTTATCNAACATTTATAACACCTTATTTTAACCTCTATACTCCTCTACAAGCTTTTCAGTTTTTGAGATATCCATCCTTCCATGAATTTCATCATTAACCATTATAACAGGTGCCATTCCACAGCAACCCAAACATCTNACCTTTGCTATTGTAAACAATCCATCCTCCGTGGTTTCATTGTCTAAAACACCGAATTTCCTCTTTAAATGCTCAAAAATCTCATATCCACCCATTATATGACATGCTGTTCCGAGACACACCTTCATCGTGTACTTCCCGGGAGGTGTTAAGCGAAATTGAGAGTAGAAAGTGAGTATGCCGTAAATCCGAGATGGTGAGACTCCAGTCCTCTTTGATACCTCGTAAACCGCCTCTTTTGAGACATAGCCAAAATTGTTCTGAATCTCTTGCAGAATCTTGATTACACTTTCGCTATTTCCGTACTTCTCCAAAATATCATCCACGCTCACAGCTTCAGCCAAAAAACCACCTCAAAAAATAAAAAGTATTTATCTTTTGCCAGTTTGTTTCTCATAAAGAGCTTTGGCAAATAAAGCTGCTCCAATCGCTCCAGCAATCTGTGGATCATATTCGGTATCCACTGCCTTTAAACCGAGCATATCCTGAACTCTAACCACCACACCCGGGTTTTTGGAGATGCCTCCAGTAATTGCAAAGTCTGCTTCCACNCCAACCCTCTCTAACAATTCCACAACTCTTGTAGCAACAGATCTGAAGAACGCTGCAAGTATTCTGTTCTTGGGCCAACCTTTTCTTATCAATCCGAGAATCTCAGACTTTCCGAAAACAATGCATGTTGTACTCACCGGATCTGGCTCATTATCGGGATACACCTCAAGAGACATTGGTCCAACTTCCGTTATCGGAATAGAAAGGAGATCTGCAACAACCTCTATGCCCCTACCGGTTCCGGCAGCACACTTATCGTTCATCAGAAAGTTCACGACCTTGCCCCTATGATCTATCTTGATTGCCTTCAAATCCTGTCCTCCCATATCCAACACGGTTCTAACACTCGATCCGTAGATGTAATTCGCACCCCTTCCGTGACAAGCTATCTCCGTGATAGTCTTATGAGCAAAGGGTATACTAACTCTTCCGTATCCTGTTCCAACTATATAGTGGATATCTTCCCTCTTCATATCTCCAATCTTCTCCAGTATGGATCCGAGTGCTTTTTCGGAGCTTGCTGCACTGCTTGATCCGGTTCTCAGATTGGAATAAGCATAAAGCTCTCCATCAAGCATTATAACTGCCTGTGAGCTAACTGATCCTAAGTCTATACCACAGCTTATTATTTCTGCATCCTTCCAGTTTTTATCCTCGTCAATCCAAACAGTTTCTGGCCATCTCCAATATTCACTTTCCTGAATTGCTTCCATACAATCCACCTCCAAAAATTATAAACCGGAGAGAGCTGCTCCCAATGCCGGAATGAGCTCTGGAGCGATCTTATTCGGTACATGAACTTCTGTTCCAAGTTCCCGTTTGAGGGAGTCCACGAAACCCACATCGTTCGCAAGCCCACCTATCACAACCACATCATCTTCAATCCCAACCCTTCTCGCTATCGAAGCTACCCTGTCAGCTATAGCATCATGAATTGCCCTTGATATCTCCGGTTTTGGCACATTATCATGCAGAAGGGATACAACCTCCGATTCCGCGAAAATAACACACTGAGCGTTCATCGGGATTTCACCCTTGGCCTCCAGAGACATCCTGCCGAACTCATCCAAGGGTACCTCCAGATACCTCACCATTGCATCAACGAATGAGCCTGTTCCAGCAGCACACTTATCGGCTAACGCAAAGTCTTTGATTTTTCCGCTATCGTCAACCTTCACAGCCCTTGACTCTTCAGCACCAACCTCTATAACGGTTTTAACCGATGGCCAAACAAAGTATGCACCAGCTCCAGCTGCAACAACCTGAGTTAGCTCGCTATCTGCAAAAGGTACCGAGATCTTTCCAAATCCCGTTGCAACAAATTTGCCTATATCANTCCTAGAGATTCCAGCTGATTTTAAGGCTTCATCTAAAGCCTCATCAACCGTCTTTTGATGATCTATTCCAGTTCTTACATTCGATGTCCCTACTATCTCCTTATTCTCATTTACCAGAACAACCTTTGTGTATTTTGATCCTACATCAATTCCCGCAACAATCATGACTTTCACCCCCTTATTCCTCAAGTTATTTTCCGGAGATTCTCTCCACTCCAAGACTCTGCATGAACGAATCAATTACATTGAAGGTTCTTGCCTCATCGAAGTCCCTCGGATCCGCCATGTTTCCTTCGTATGTCGCAACCGGAATGTCGTGTTTGACCAAATAATCTCTGACCTCAAGGGTGGACATATTCCACAGCTCACAACCCCTGTTGAGATGCATGATCATCGCATCAGCCTTCCAGTCCTTCACCATCTGATATGTTTCGAGCTTTCTAATCCAATGAGAATATTCATGTTGCCACGAAGCCCTATACCTCAAGTTGTATTCTGCTGTCCACCTCAACGCTTCTTCTCTGTTAGTGATTTCCACTCCAGCTTCCTCGGGAGTGGGTGCAGGCTCCCAAACCCACTTCTCACCTTTTTCATCCATGCCCATCCATCCACCCGCGAGTCCGAATGTGTAAATCGCTCCCAAAGATACCGCACCGTACTCCTTCTCGAGATAGCGATAAACCTTCAGAAACGCCCAAGGTGGGGGATTATCGGTTAGAAATCTGAACTGCTCGAATGTTAGTGCACCTATTCCTCTTTTAACTCTACTCTCGATCTCATCATGNAGTTTGTGATACAGCTTAGCCACTTCGGGATCCGATCGATTTATCAGATTCAGAACATACAAGCTGAACATCGATTTTTCCTCAAGAGGAGCTGGCTTAGCTTGGTTCAGCTTGCATATCTTAGCCCATGTTGACATTGAATCTGCTTCCGCATGCACAGCTTTGATTAGCAATTCGTCATCATATTCCCTCCCAGTCAGCTTCTCCATCCACTGGATTGCATCGTTGAGCTGTCTCACAACATACTCGATCTTCTTATCATCAAGGAGATACCCGGGTCCGACAGATATGTCTATAGCATAGGTTGGTACCCCTCCTTCAAGCTCCGNAGCAAAATGATACCACTTCGCGTGAGTACAGCAGATGTGGATCGTGAAGTTGAAATCCGGCTTCGGAAATGGCTCCACAATCGTACCATCTGTGAGAAGATATTTATTCAAAGATACAGATCCCCAGTAATTCCTCATGTATCCGCAAAGATCTCTGGCAATTCCCTTCCGCTCAATATGCTCTAAGCATTCCCTTGAAAAGTCATGGAAAAATGCACATGTCGCTCCATACGGTTCTCCCGTCAGGGAATACACATCCTCTCCAAGTCCCTTCGGAATCGCATCAAACGCCCACGCAGAGCCCGCCCATCTTATTCCGTCTTTATCTTTTGCTTCCAAGTAGTTCCTATAGTAATTCTCCCTGTATTTTTTAAAATCATTCCAGCAATCAAGTGGTCTAACCTTAACCTCCATAATACCACCTCAAAACAAATCTTCCTCCGCCATTGCCTCGAGAAATGCCTCAACCCTCGTCCTGAACTGTCCCACGGGCTGGGTTATGTCGAGCTCAAGTGTTAAGTGCTTCACATCATGCTTGTCAAACAAAGCCCTCAAAGATGGTATATCGAGCTCGTGCGGATCGCAAAACTTCATCTGAGCTATGATTGCTCCCTCAACATTGTACTCCTTGATTACCCTCTCGATGTGCTGAAATCTTCTTCTAAGGAGTTTTCCTACCGCCCAGTCCTTTGCAGGGCAGGGGACTCTGTAAACATACCTCTCTGCAAGAGACCTTATGCTATCATCGCTCTTCCTCACCAATCCCCAGAAGTACCTTGCTCCGGTGCAGTTCTCCTCATAAACGAATGTCGCGGGGTAGTTTATCTTGTACTCAACCATTTCGAGGAAAGACCTGTCATCATCCTCGCTACCAATGAGCATTAACCTCGTTCCAATCTCTCTTTCAACCTCAACCTCCTCAAGCCTTTCCACGAGGGACTCAAGAACCTCATTATGATCCCTCTTATCCACAATTTGAGATGATACAACCATCTCCATTGCATGCAAACCCGTTATCGGTGGTTTCTCACCTTTCCTTGCCTCAAACACCTTCATCATCAACTCCCTGTTTTTGTTGTAAACATCTATAGCGGAATCAAGATCTTTCTTCGTTATCGTTGTTCCAGTCCACTCTTCAACCGCAGTTTTGAATTTCTCGAACTCATGTCTGGCATAATCAACCGCATGCGGGTTATTCACACCGTGCGGAAATGGCATGTAGTAACTCCATTCTATGTTCGGTACTCTGTCCGCGAAACTGAAAAACGCCTGTCTCATATGCAGGCAGGACTGTGCAAGTGTGACCCCATCCAAGTAATCGTACCTCCCCTCCAAGCCCTGAGCAAGAGTGTCATGACAGAATGGGCAGTACATATCATGCAGGTATGGTCTCGTTATGCTTTCGGGTTCATGAGAGCCGAGAATTCTCACAGGCAGGATTCCTGCTGCGTACAGAATTTCCTCGGGACAGTATGTACAGTAGTACCCTACCACACTCCCTCCATTCTTCTCTTTCCACTTTTTAGCATAGTCGTGTCTCTTTTCGAACCATTCTCTGAACTGCTTAATCTCCCTTAACTCCCCAATTTTTTCACCCATCTTACCCTCTCCAAACAACCTGTAAACTTTTTCAGCAAATTAATTTAAAGTCGTAAAGAAAGTATTTAAAAATTTCGTTTACTTTGAAAAATTAAAAGGGTAATTATCTTTACAATGTTTCATCCGAGGATTGCAAAAGGTCAGAAAGAAGAGCATCATCGAATTTAAATTTCAGAATTCTGTAAACTATTTGCAGATTCATGTCACTGACCAACATTCCATGATTCTTCAGAAAGTTGTGAACCCACTTGGACACCTCTTGAAAGCTTCTGAAGACCATCATAAACTTCCACCTGAAAATTCCGTCCGTTGTGAAGAAGAGCATAACATTGGGGGAGTTTATCAGGTACTCGTATGTCTCCCTCCAGTACTTGGCGAAATTCTTGTTATCAAAGCTCATCTCGATAAAAGAGAAGATGAAGTAGTTCTCGTTCGGTATCACTGTCTCCCTAAAAACCTCCATCTCCTTCATTTCTTTAAGTATCTCAGCAATCCTTGCATGGCTAAGAGAGATGTTGTACTTCTCTTTTAAAACCTGACTGAGCTTCCTCGTTGTAATGTTCGGATCCAGTATTTTTTCCTTCAGAATCGCTATCTTTGTTCTATCGAGCTTTACTATTGGCATTCTGATATCGAAATCCATGAAAACTGTAAGTTTTACATTTATTTAAATTTAACTTTGTACGATTCGCTTAAAAAATAGTTTTTACAAATTTAGAGATTAATAATTTGAATTGGGGTTAACCCAACGATTATGCACATAACACTGAAAACTTTCGGGATGAACTTTATATTATAGTAATTAAACTTAAATATAGGTGNGAGGATGGAACTCTCAAGAAGAGATTTTCTAAAATATTCTGCATTGGGTGGTGTAGCTTTAGCAGGGATATCTTCAACCTATTTCAAGAGAGTACAAGCAGAAATATCGGCTAAACCGAAAAATTTCAGCATTATTAGATCTGTCTGCTCCCCAAACTGCACAGGAGCGTGTGCATTCGATGCCCTCGTTTACAAAGGTAGAATCGAGACCCTAACCCAGTCTGCAGATTATCCCGAACCAGAATACAATCCGAGAGGTTGTTTGAGAGGGCAATCTATGGTAAATCTAATCTACGGACCGGACAGACTGAAGAAGCCCCTAATAAGGGTAGGAAAAAGAGGTGAAGGGAAGTTTAAAGCGGTGTCTTGGGATACCGCACTCGACTACATGGCGGACAAGCTTGTGGAGATTATGAAGAAATACGGTCCCGAATCCGTGGCTGTTTCGGTTCAAGTCCCGGGAACAGGGTATGTGCACAAAGGTGCACTGATAAGGCTCGCAAGCATGTTCGGATGGAGTGCCATACACGGGTACACTATGAACGGGGACCTTCCAGCTTTCTGGTCGCAAACATTTGGTGTGCAGACCGAGGAGTTCGAGTCCCTTGAGTGGATGGAGTCAAAGTACATAGCTATTTTTGGCTCCAATGTTTTCGTCACAAGACTTCCAGATGCAAAATTCCTGAGCATTGCGAGTGAAAGAGGGGCAAAGATAGTTGTGGTTGATCCGAACTTTAGTCCAACCGCTGCGAAAGCGGATGAGTGGATTCAAATTAATCCTTCAACCGATTCAGCTCTTGCATTGAGCATAGTGAACGAGATCATTAAACAAAAACTCTACGATGAAGAATTCATAAAAACATACACAGACATGCCCTTGCTCGTAAGACTCGATAACCAGAAAAGATTGAGGGCTTACGAGGTTAAAGAGCTGAAGGATACCGCAGAAAAGCTGAGACAACAAACTCCAGACTACAGAGACATCTTCGTTGTATATGATAGAAATGAGGGCTTTAAGGTTGTGAACCCGGAGACCCTTGAGAGAGACTTCGATCCGGTATTGGAAGGAGAATTCGAGGTTGAACTCGTTAACGGGAAGAAGGTTAAAGTTAAGCCAGTGTTCCAGCTACTAAAGGAGGAGGTTGCAGAATACACCCCGGATAAAACCGCTGAGATAATAACACCCCCTAACAGGGATAAAAAGGAGTACATTGACGCAATAAAAAGACTTGCGGTTGAAATGGCAACGGTGAGACCGCTCCATATAATATATGGGGCAAGCAACTACCAGTGGTTCCACGGTGATCTGAAGGGGAGAGCTCTTTCACTGATTGTCGCATTAACTGGAAACATAGGAAAGAGCGGAGCGGGGATCTCAACATATGCCGGACAGTTCAAGATAAGATGGCCTCTCGGAGCTTGGTGGAGCTTTAAGGGTAGGAAAAACAAGTGGGTGACCTACCTACTCTGGATGAACAAGGAGTACAGGGAAAGTGAAGAGTTCAGAAAATACAACAAAGAGACNCCCTATCCAAAGAACGATGTTAAAGCCTTCATTTTCGGGTGGAACAATCCCTTCGATCAGCACAACATGGCCAATAGAATGATAGAGCTTGCAGAGAGTGGGGAGCTTGAGCTGATAGTTGCAATTGATTTTCAGATGACTACATCGTGCAGATGGGCGGATGTTGTACTGCCGGGTGTTGCATGGTACGAGAAGTACGAGCTAACCGCAACAATTCTTCACCCATATGTTCAGCTTCAGCAACCCGCAATAGAGCCGCTCTTCGAATGCATGCCGGAAATATGGATCTTCAAAGAGCTTGCAAAGAGACTTGTAGAAAAATGGAATGATCCAGAACTTAAAGAGAATATTGCGGAGTTTTACCCGGATCCAGAGCTTTTCAAAGAGGAAGAAGGAGCAAAAGCCACTGGAACATGGAGCCTTAAGCTGGCAAGGGAGATCGCCCATAAGGCTTCGCTGAAGGCGGTAGATCTAATGCTGAAAACAGGAGGAGACCTCGTTGAAGGTATCACCCTCGAAAGATTGCTTAAAGAGGGGGCNGTCAGATTGAACATACCAACACCGAATAAAAGGCAAATTCCGTTTTGGGAACAGATTAACCAGAAGAAGCCGTTTCCACCACAATCATTCCCAGTACCTCTACCTAAAACCGCAAGGTTCGTTAAGAGTGGTAGAATAGAGTTCTACAAGGATGAGGACATCTTCATCGATTTTGGTGAGACCCTTCCAGTCCACAAAGATCCTTTCGTTGATACTGAGTACAAATTGAACCCGGATGCAAAGAAATATAAGTATGTTTACATCACGAGAAACGCTCTCTATAGAGTGCACTCCACCCACAGCAACAACATAACCATGCTTGAGCTTCAGGATTTTAAGCCGAGAGTGTGGATGAACCCGGAAACAGCCAAGGAGAAAGATATCCGTGAGGGTGACCTCGTTGAAGTGTACAACGACAGGGGTAGGGTAGTGGGATACGCTGTTCTCGATGTTGGAATTCATCCGCATGTAATAATCTTCGAGCAGGGATGGTGGAGCAGATACCTGAAAGGAACCTCATACAACACCCTGACTTATCCATGGGTAAAAGCGATTCACCTTGCATACTTCGTCCCCGGAATCTGGGAGCCTACCACTGCATGGAACGAGGTTGCATGTGATGTTAGGAAGGTGTGAGGTGGTTTTATGGTAAAATACGGAATGGTAATTGACTTAAACAGGTGTATAGGGTGTAGGAGTTGTGCGGTTATTTGTAAAATCCACAATTCTCTGCCTCCGGGGACTTGGTGGCACAGAGTTGAGACCGTTGGCTCAAAAGAGCATCAGGTTTCCACGGGTGAATTTCCGAATTTAAGCGAGGTGTATCTGCCCGTTCCGTGCATGCATTGTGAGAACCCGCCGTGCGTTAAGGTATGCCCAGTTGGAGCGACTTGGAAGAGAGAAGATGGTGTTGTTCTCGTTGACTTTGAGAGGTGCATAGGTTGCAGATACTGCATGACCGCATGCCCATACGGTGTGAGGCAGTTCAACTGGCAGGACAGCGATGAAAGCTTTGAGAAGGGTTTCAAAGCTACCGGATTTGAAGAAGGTTTTGTAGAAGGATACAGACACGGTTACCCGGTAGATCACAGAACAAAAGATGGTAGGCTTGTTTACACACCAAAAAGACCGAGAGGAGTTGTAGAGAAGTGCACATTCTGCGTTCAGTATATAGATCAGGGTCTGAAACCAGCATGCGTGAGGGGTTGCCCTGGAAACGCAAGAATCTTCGGAGACCTCGACGATCCAAATAGCGAGATATCACAAGTTCTTAGAGATAAGGGATACATCAAGCTACTCGAAGACATGGGAACCGATCCCAAGGTATTCTACATTCCTCCGATGAGGAAAAAGAACAGAGGAGCGGTGAAGTACTCCGCAGAAATCGAAGGAGGTGTGTGATATGAGTTCAAACTCGAGCACGGGATACAAAAT
This sequence comes from Archaeoglobus sp. JdFR-32, assembly GCA_002010195.1. Lineage (GTDB taxonomy): Archaea > Halobacteriota > Archaeoglobi > Archaeoglobales > Archaeoglobaceae > Archaeoglobus_A. Next base: position 15,234 of record MTMT01000001.1, on the reverse strand, counting down.
AGGATTGCTTATTCTGGTTGCAATAGCGATTGCGGGGATCTCAGCATGGGTGTATCAGATTCAGACAGGATTGATTGTCACAAACATGAGGAACTCCTTTAGCTGGGGGTTGTACATAGCAATGTGGGCGTTCTTTGTTGGTACAGCGGCAGGTGGACTTGTGGTATCATCCGCCATCTATATCTTCGGTGCTAAGGAGTTCAAGCCTATAGCCCCAGTAGCTTCAAGCACCGCATTCATCTTCGCCGTGGGTGCCATGGTNATGATTCTGCCCGATCTCGGTAGAATAGACAGGATATTCAACATGTTTCTCTACCCGAATTTCTCCTCCATACTACCATGGGATTTAATCGTCCTCACTACCTATGCCCTACTCTCCGCAATTTACACCTATGTTCTCCTGATGCCAAGGATTGCGGAAAAAGGTGTTTTAGGCTTGCTTAAAAAAGATTTAGATGGTGATGAGTTGAAGAAACTGCAGTTAAAATCCGAAAGATATGCGAAAATCTTAGCTCCAATAGCCTTGCCGTTTGCTATACTCATACATACCGTTACCGCATGGGTTCTTGCAACCCAGCTATCCAGACCGTGGTGGTACGGTGGATTGCTCGCTCCAACATTCATCGCAGCAGCAATCGCCACAGGTCCTGCAGTGGTTATCCTTGCGTGTCTATTCGTTTTCGGATATGAAGAGAGATTGAAAAATGCATACAAACTGCTCGCTAAGATATCGGCTTCGTCATCCGCCGCCCTACTGTTCATGTACTACAACGACTTCGTTGTCAGATACTGGTGGGGAGAAGGGTTGGATTTTGAGGCTTTAGCTATCGTTTTCAGAGATTACCTACATATCCACACTCTCGAAATCACATTCATCCTTGCTTCGATCGTACTCCTTGCAAGTGCAAAAACAAAATCAAGACTGATCGCAGGTAGCATTTCCGTGAACCTCGGTGTGTTCTTCCACAGATTCCTTCTCATGCCTCCGTCATACAACATATTTCCATTCAAGATGGATGGGTGGAGTTATCCGATAGCGGTTGGAGAACTCAGAGGTAGTCTGATGAACCCGCTCCNGGTATTCGTAGATTACTGGAACTACATACCCTCCTCCATAGAGATAACTATCACCGCAGGGATAGTTGCTATTCTAACCCTTGTGCTGATAGGATTGCTGAGGATACTGCCGGTAGAAGGGGATAGCAATGTCTAAAACTTCCATACCACTCACACTACCAGAGATCTCGCAAACATTCAAACTCTTCTCCTTAATTTTTTCCTACCCGGATGAGGAGAAGATCGAGCAATCAATAAAGCTTGCAAGAGATCTCGGTTTTGCTGAGATAGAAGAGGTGCTAAAGAAGACAGATCTCGAAGACCTTGAAACAGAGTACACAAAGCTGTTCATATCTTCATTCCCGTCCATTCCATGCCCACCATACCGCTCATACTTCGTAGAGGGAACAATTTACGGGAAAGCATCCGTGGAGGTTAAAGAACTCTACGAAGACTCAGGATTAGAATATATATACGAATCAGAGCCACCTGATCACATCTCCGTTGAGTTGGAGTTTCTATCAATTGAGAATAGATACGATAACGGGTTTTTGGACTGGTTCTGCAAGTTTGCGGAATGTGTTAAAAAGAACTCCAAAATATACGGAGTTTTCGCAAAAAATTTCGAGAGATTTATAGAGAAACTTAGATAGTCAAGCGAAGTACGAGTTGGGCAAAGCAGACACACCTACTCCTTTTTTCTGATCAATATTTCCACATATTTTTCGGGAACCAAGCAAACCTTGCATTCCTCCCTCTCATCACATGACTCAGCAGACACTACCTTAACTTCATACCCCATGGACTCATACAGCTCAACATACTCCTGAACTCTCTCCTTTTCAACTGTAAAAGCTTTTTCCCACTCCATGTTCCCGATACCGAGCTTTCACATTAATCTCTCACCAAGAGTGCATAATTGCGGATTTCGGGCAGTTTTTAACACAGGGTAAACTCTCTATCTCCCACCCGCCTGCCGGCTTACAGACTGCACAACTGAACCTGAGTTTTTTCCTCTCTTCTTCCCTAACCCTCGCAACTGGTTCCTCCCTGAACGGATCTATCTCATCCTCTCCGACTTCAAAAACATTTGATGGGCATACCTCGATACACTTCGGGGTTTGCAGAGAGGTGCAACCATCACATTTNTCGGTGTCTATGCTTATGTAGTATGTCCCAGAGCCATCCTTATANCCGTACTGGGCAATCATATTCTTAGTTATTAATTATATCTAATAAATCTTACCACAGAATTCACAGAATCCATCCCACCAGAATTCTGTTTTTCCTTCCTCACTCGTCCCAAAATCTACTCTACCTTCAAAAGTTTCAGGGCATTCTCCCTGAGCATTTTCCTTTTAACCTTATTGCTGTAAGGAAGATTCTTGAACCCATTCACCAACTCTCTTAGGTTGCATCCAGGCCAATCTGAGCCGAAAATCAATTTATCCTCCAACTCCTCGAGATTCGGAAAGTACTCTGGGATTCTCTTGGGAGGCAAGCCCGAAAACTCCAGATAGACATTATCATGTATTCTCGCAAGCATTAGAGCGGTGTTGTACCACAGTCCTCTTCCGGAGTGAGCCATTACAATCTTCAAATCCGGGAAATCTACTGCTACATCATCCAAAAGCAGTGGATCCGCATATTTTTGCCTTACATTTCTAAAAATCGATGTGCCCGTGTGAAAAACCACCGGAATGTCAAGTTCCACAGCTTTTTCGTAAAGAGGGTAAACTTTGGTATCATTAGGGTAGAAATACATGTAGGACGGTAGAAGCTTTAAACCCTTCATGCTCAACTCATTTATGCAATACTCCAAAATCTCCACAACATTCTCCGACTTAGACGGATTTACAGAGCAAAAAGGTATAATCCGATCGTTTTTGCCCAATCTTGCGACGAATTCATTTGAAACAGTCCCCGTCACCTCGGGTGTGCTTTCAGCAAAAACTACCCCGAGTTCTACTCCAGCAGAATCCATCTCTCTTATCAGTATTCCCTCATCTATGGGTCTGGTATAATCGATCTGCGGATTTATCTTCTTCAGATACTCTACCACCCATGAATTCCACGGTTTTTCATAGACATGCATGTGAAAATCCACAACTCCTACAGTATCATCACCGTGCATCCATTCGATCTTCGCTGAATGTTTTAAAAAACTTTATTTTTATCTCTGCGAACACGAGTTTTCACAGCTTAGAAAAGGCGGTTGCCACCAACCCCAACTAACAACCTCTCTCTAATAGCTACGGCACCAAACATGCACAACCGGACTCAGACCGATCCACATCAAATCCACAGCTAAACCTACATCAACCAAAGTTAAATCTGGAAATCAGATCCCACACAAACCCCTTATATTTTCGGACAAAATCTTCTTCTTGGATTTTTCATCGATTTTCAATGCTTTAATTTTTTCAACCTCCCACTTCATCCTGCCGAATGGTATATCCGNGCCATAGATAATCCTGTCATCACCTATCTCATCCACGAAAATTTTAACTGTACTCCCAGATGCAAGAGAAGTGTCAAAGTAAACATTCTCCTTATCTCTAAACTCTCTGAGGAAGTTCAGCGGGTTTCCACCCAAGAGCCCAAGATGAGGTATGATTAACTTAACTTCTTCGAATTTCTCAACAAAAAGGCTCGTAAACTCAAGTTCCTCCTCGAAAATTATCGGGAGATCCATCTCTATGACTTTTTTCAGAAAATCGGGTAGTTTTTCATTTTTTAATGTGTCGTAATTTGATGCGCTGTCAGANATTCCTCCCACCCAATGCCACTTTAATGCGACAAAGTCATCCGGGGGTGGTTCAAACTTCAGCGTGACATAGTAAACAGGGTAAAATTCTTTATATTCTCTACAAATTTCGAGAATCCACTCCGAGCCGTAAACCTCTCCGTAGGATGGAAACGGAAAGATAAAACAGTAATCCACTCCTGACTCTTCCATCTGCCTCACTATGAACTCTGGAGATATGTACGTGTTCAAAGCTAAGGACTCTCCGATATGTATGTGGGAATCCACTATCATGCCATCTACAACCAGCTAAGCCTTAGTAAAGCAGTACCAGTATCTCTCTCTGTCTCCCGGACCCTCAACCCTGACTACCTCCCACCTTACCTTATCTCCTATTCTGAGGTCTTCGTATTTGGTGTCGAACATAATTCCGCTAATTTGCACACCATTATCCGGATAATCTCCAAACCTCGCTATTGCAACTATGAAGGGGGCGAGTTGATCGAGAATAAGGGGAGCTCCAAGCCTCATTTCTGTGAAAGCGTACAACTCCCCAGTCTCAGGTATCTTCACCCACTCCAAGTTATCAGACAAACAGTTCGAGCATACTATAACCGGTGGGAAGTTTATTTTACCACAATCCCTACATTTTGTAGTTGTCAAATCACCATCTGCCAGATTTCTATAAAAATCATAAATACCTGTCGCATCTGCTCCATTAGGCTCTTGTAAGTCCCACGGATCAAGGAGAGTCGGAAGTTCTATCGAATCTGGTAACTTTATCACCCTCATACCACCACCTCTCATCTTGAGAATTTTACATCCCTGAGCTTATCCCTCGTGTAGAGCATTATGTGGTGTAACTGAGCCATACCGCTTAAATTGTGGGCTATCGCTATTTCCGCGTTGTCAACATACCTGCCTTTTGGCACATCTCCTCTGAACTGCATCATTACCTCCCATGCCTGTCTCACCCCTGTAGCACCGAGGGGATGTCCGTTAGATAGCAAACCTCCACCGGGATTTACCGCTACCTCTCCTCCGATATAGCTCTGTCCTTCCTCTATAAACCTGCCTCCTTCTCCCTTTCCACAGAATCCCAGCTCTTCATACTCAATTATCTCACTGATCGTGAAACAATCATGAACCTCCGCAATATCTACATCCTTGGGCGATATTTTAGCCATTCTATACAACTCCTTTCCTGCTTTTCTTAGAGCGAGCCATTCGCTCAACTCNCCCATCTGATTTACCGTGTGGGCGTGTTCCACTACCTGAACCCCGCATGCAATCCATGTAGGAGTGTCGGTAAGTTTCTTAGCTATATCCTCGCATGCAAGCACTATAGCAACCGCACCGTCCGTGATTGCGGAGCAGTCAAGCAGAGTCAAAGGCGGGGAGATCATCCTCGATCCCATAACCTTCTCAACCGTAACCTCCTTCTGGAACTGAGCATAAGGATTCATAGAGCCATATTTTGCATTCTTAACCCTAACCAAAGCCATTTGCTCTTTCGTTGTGCCATACCTGTGCATGTGTCTCTGAGCGACCATTGCAAANAAAGGCGGTGCGGTAAAGCCATTAACCCCATCAAACTCCCTGTTACCGACATTCACCATGCAAGTCTGACTTATGTTCATGAATTTCGTGTTCATCTTCTCCACACCGACCACCATCGCGATATCGCTCAGTCCAGTTGCTATCGAGAGCCATGCATACCTTATGGCAGACTGTCCGCTTGCACAAGCCACTTCCGTTCTCGAGATAACTCTCTTAACATCTATTCCGAGTAACTCTGCGACTAAGGGTGCGACATGTGTTTGATATATCCACCTCTCGGGCTGTGATGCACCAACAAATAAGGAGTCCACATCTTTCCGGTCAAGCTCGGGTATATCTTCGAATGCCGATTTTCCCGCTTCCTGAACCAAGTCTCTCCAGCTTGCCTCCCTAACTCCGAATTTCGTTATTCCTCCTCCCACTATAGCAACATTTCTCATACTCTTTTACCTCCCCTTAAACTCCGGTTTTCTCCTGTACATGAACGCTGTTATTCCCTCCGAGATATCCTCACTCACAGCAACATCTCCACCAGAAACCGCTTCAATGAACAACCCCGCTCTTAAATCCGGGTTGTTTCCGTAATGGATTACCTTCTTAACGATCCCCATAGCCAGAGGTGGACCTTCCGCAATCTTTCTCGCAACCTCCATCAGTTTGTTTTCGAACTCCTCCGGCTCTGCAATGTAGTTTGCTATCCCGAGCTCAAATGCGGTTTCAGCAGAAATTTGCTCTCGCATCATAATTATCTGNTTGGCTTTTGATACTCCTACAAGCCTAGTAAGCCTCTGTGTTCCACCCCAACCGGGGAAAAGTCCTAAATTCAACTCAGGGAGAGAGAGAAAAGCTTTCTTACTCATCACCCTAAGGTCACAAGCAAGAGCGAGTTCAAATCCTCCGCCAAGTGCAGGACCATTAATTCCAGCAATAACAGGTTTGGACAGAGTTTCTATTTTCGTAAAGGTGTTGTGTCCTTTTTCGCTAAACTCGATCATAGCTTGGGTGGTTCTTTTTGCAAAAACCGATAAGTCTGCTCCCGCACAGAAGTTTCTTCCCTTTCCCGTAATCACAACGCATCTAACTCTCTCGTCCCTCTCAAACTCATCGAGAGCCTTACAAATCTCATCGAGGAAAGACAAATTGAGAGCATTTGCTCTTTGAGGGCGATTAAGGAATATAACTCCCACACCATCATCCATCTTGGTTTCGATGAACTCATAGCCCTTCGTGTAATCGAAGAATCCCTTTCCATTTTTCCTTCCAAGATCTCCTTTCTCTACCATCTCTAAAAGTACTCTACTTGGCTTATACCTATCCTCGCCGTAGCTTTCGTAAAGCTCGTTCAGTTTCTCAACAACCTTGTCGATTCCGTAATCGTCTGCCATCCTCAGTAAACCCCTCGGGTANTTTAAGCCGTGGATAACCCCGAGATCTATTTCCTCAGGAGTTGCAACACCCTTCTCAATCAACCAGCATGCTTCGTTTACCGCTGGTGCGATAAGCCTCATTTCATCGAATTTAGCTCCGTCCTTGAGTCTAACCTCATTCGTTTTTCCTTCTGACCAGTCGTAGAACCCTTTTCCGCTTTTCTTACCGAGATGTCCGCTCTCGAACAACCTCACAAAAGGTGGAGCGGGTCGGTAGCTTTCACCAAGGGTCTCACGATAGTATTCGAGGACATGATAGCTCACATCAATACATCCGCCTCCAAGCAAGTCGTGAAGCTCGAATAAACCCATAGGTAGCCCCATTTTATATTTGACCGCGGAATCTATCTCGCCAACAGTACCCTCTCCATTCTCAAGAGCCCACGCAGCCTCATTAGCCATCGTAACGAATATCCTGTTAACAACAAAGCCCGGAACATCCTTCCTCACATGAATTATGACTCTGTTCAATCGTTTAGAGAACTCCTCCACAGCAGATACTACCTCTTCCGAGGTTTTGTCACCCCAGACTATCTCCACAAGCCTCATGTACTTTGGTGGATTGAAGAAGTGCAATCCAATGAACTTTTCAGGTCTATTCGTGTATTCTGCAAGTTTTGAAATGCTTAAAGAAGATGTGTTGGTCGCAAAAATTGTGTGAGATGGACAGTACCGTTCACATTCCCTAAAAACCTCACCTTTCAAATCCATTATTTCGGGAATAGCTTCAATAATTAAATCTACATCCTCTACCGCTTTTTTCAAATCAACTATCGGCTCTATTCTGCTGAGAATTGATTCTTTACTCTCCTTCAACCTGCCTCTCTTTTCATCTTTTTCCAGACTTGCTTTAATTTTTTCATATCCTTTCTGCACGAATTCATCCTTTATATCCCTTAGCTTAACCTCATATCCACTAACAGCGGTTAATTCTGCAATAGCATGTCCCATTGCTCCCGCTCCGAGAACACATACCCTTCTTATTTCCATAATCTAACCCCCTCAACCGATTAAACAGCTTCGTAACCGGCTTTTAAAGCCTTCAAATTAGCTTCAACGAGTTTTTCAGGGAAAACTTCCTTTATCGTCTCTTCTATGGACTCATATGAGATTGGCAAATCAACGAGCTTCGCGAGCATTCCAATTACAACAACATTTGTTGCAACAACATTTCCAACAACCTCTTGAGCTATNTTCGTAGCATCCACTACTCTTATGTTGCTCGTTATCTCTTTTAAAGCTGAGATTACCTCATCAAACTCAGGATACTTTGCAAGTCCAGCAGAAACCGTTGTGGGAACGATTTTTCTGTTGTTAAGAATTACAAGTGTTCTTTCTGAGATGTAATGTGCATACCTCACAGCCTCTACAAGCTCGAGTGAGATTACCACATCTGCAGAACCGTACGGGATCAGGGGGGAGTGTACATCACCCATCCTGACATGCACTTCTACACTTCCTCCTCTCTGAGCCATTCCGTGCGTTTCCGCAGTTAAAACATTAACTCCGGACTTCAACGCAGCTCTTGCGAGTATTCCAGAAGTGGTCAAAATGCCCTGTCCACCAACACCTACGAGAAGTACATCAATATTTGTCATCTTTTTATGTTTAGAAATGAAAGTATTTCAATTTTACTAAGTGTATTTACTATGTTCAAAAAAATATCAAGTTTGTCAAACATTGTCAAGATTTGCAACGGTGTATGTGTACAATCGTAATTTCCATCTCCGATGGGCACACAACAAACTTGGCTCATAATAAGAGTATCTATCACAATGAATCGTTAGAAATCTTTATCAAGGTTTTATTGTTTGATAAATATGTGGAGCAAAACAACAAGTACTATCACACCCAGATTGGATGGCTTTCAGCAGCAGTAATGGGAGTTAGTATAGCCTCCATAGTATTCATCATGCTCATCGTGCCATTCAACACTGTTGCATTCACGATAATGTCCTTCGTTCTGATTGTCCTCGCAATATGCCTCGTAGTGTTCTCATCGATGAATGTCAGTTGCGATGGAAACACGCTGAAAATCAGACTCGGCTTCATAGTTGGTAAAAGCTTTCCGCTCAAGGATATCAAGTCATGCAGGGTTATCAAAGTTCCATGGTACTACGGCTGGGGAGTTAGATCAATACCAAACGGATGGCTATATAGAGTCTCGGGATCGTATGCGGTAGAGATTCACATAGGTAGCAAAAGATACTTGATCGGAAGTGATGATCCTCAAAAGCTTTTGGAATTCATAAAAAGACATACCGGGACATGAACGGAAGTAAGATCNTTCGGATTCTCGAGATAGTTCTTCTGGCTTTGACTGTTGCTTTTGCAATCGGCTTCGCAAGGGCTATAATCTCCGAAACAAACCATGTAGAGATGCCAAACATCACTCCAGCAGTCGTATCATCGATTGTTGCCATATTCGTGGTTTATCGGAAAATAGAAAAGCGGACAATTGATGTGGTTCGAACTTAATTTGTCTTGTATTTCCAGCATAACATCAGATATTGTTAAACTACATCGGCTACTTTTCAAACATTGTAAACAATAGAATATTTATAAAGCAGAAATTGTTTTAAAGGCGAATGCCAATAAACTATTATGATTAAAGATGTTGTAAAGGACGCTGTTGGGGAGAGAGTATTCTTCCTCGGGAATGAGGCAATTGCGAGAGGAGCAATAGAAGCGGGAATAGATATATACGCCACATACCCCGGTACTCCATCTTCTGAAATATCTGATACACTATCTGAAGCGTGTAAGTTTCTCAAAAACCGCATGGAGTTTTATATGGAGTACTCCACAAACGAGAAGGTGGCTTTCGAAGTTGCAGTTTCTGCATCCCTCGTAGGAAAAAGAGGAATGTGTGCGATGAAACATGTTGGAATTAATGTTGCTGCAGATTCCCTGATGAGCTTTGCATATATGGGTGCAAAAGGCGGATTTGTAGTTGTTTCCGCTGATGATCCATCCCTTCACAGCAGTCAGAACGAGCAAGATAACAGATGGTACGGTAAATCCGCAAAGATACCTGTGATCGAGCCACCGGATGTTTCGTCTGCAAAAGAGCTTGTCAAAAAATCGTTTGAGATCTCAGAAGAGTTTGGAATTCCAGTTATGTANAGAACATGCACGAGACTAAACCACGCGAGCGGAATCGTAGAGCTTGGCAAGATACCGGACAAAAGACTTGAGAGAGTTGACTGGAAGAGAGACCCTATGAGCCAAGTGTTGGTACCGGGTGTTGCAAGAAAAAGAAAGCTCGTCCTACTCGATAAGATAAAAAAGGTTAGAGAATATTTCGATAGGAACCTGAACGAAACTCTGAATACGGATAGAAAAACGGGCGTGATTGCATGTGGACTTTGTTATGGATATGTAAAGGATGCGTTAGCAAGACTGGATGTTGATCTGCCAATTTTAAAGCTCATNACCCCCNACCCAATACCAGAAAACCTCATTGCAAACTTCATAAGCGGTCTCGAGAAGGTTATTGTCGTTGAAGAGGGAGATTCATTTGTCGAACTACATGTGAAGGCGATAGCAAAAGACTACGGTGTGGAGATCTACGGAAAGGAAAACGGATACCTCCCCGAACACTATGAGTTGAACATCTCAATCGTAGAGCAAGGGATTGCAAAAGTACTCGGAAGAAATGGGGATTATTCATCAATCCTCGAAAGATCGCAGAAAATATCTTCCATAGCCCCTCCAAGACCACCCGTTTTCTGCCCCGGATGTCCTCATGCCGCATCATTCTACGCGGTCAAGAAACTATCGGACAACTATAACCTATCCCTTCCAAGCGATATAGGGTGCTACACTCTCGGAGTAAACAAACCTTTTGAGACCGTGGACATCTGCCTCTGTATGGGAGGGGGAATAGGGATTTCGAATGGTCTCTCAAGACTCGTAAAGGATAAGGTGATCGTTACCATTGGAGACTCAACATTCTATCATGCAGCCATTCCAGCCCTCGTAGATGCGGTACACAACAACGCCAACCTAACCCTCCTCGTTCTCGATAACTCCACCACCGCAATGACTGGACATCAACCTCACCCCGGATTGCCTTCCGTTGGATGTGGGGAGCAAGGCAAACAAATTCCCATCGAAGAAATAGCAAAAGGCTGTGGAGTGGANTTCGTGGAAGTAATAAAGCCGTACAACATAAAGAGGATGGAAGAGGTNTTAAGACAAGCTGTGGAGTATGAGGGTGTTGCGGTTGTGGTTGCAAGGCAAATATGTGCGATTCTCTGGAATAGACAACGAAAAGCAAAAGGCATAGAGATCAGACCATATGAAGTGCTCGATAACTGCAACCTGTGCCTTGAGTGCGTCTCAAACTTTGCCTGTCCTGCCATAATCTACGATGGTTCAGCGGTCTTCATAGACGACACCCAATGTGCAGGGTGTGGAGTGTGCATGAAGGTTTGTCCCGAGAATGCTATAAAGCCGAGGAAAAAAGTTGAAGGTTCCTAAATTTTTAATTTTCTTATTTTCCCTTCCACTTGGGTTTCCTTTTTTCAAGGAACGCGTTGAGGCCTTCAACAGCATCCTCCGTTTTTATTAACTCGTTAAGATATATGTCATTAACAACCTTGCTTTTCTCATCGAACGATAAGGACAAGGACTTTTTGAACGCTTTCTTTGTCAATAAAAGGGCTATTGGACTTTTCTCCACGAGTTTGTTNATGAATTCGTCTGCCATCTCCTCAAATTTATCTTCAGGAAAGACATGGTTAACTATCCCCATCTCCCTTGCGTTTTCCGCATCAAAAGTCTCCCCTGTAACTATGAACTCGAAGGCTAATTTCGACGGAATGATGTGCGGTAGAATCGATAGCGAAATCGGTGGATAATGAGCAAGAAGAATTTCTGGATTTCCGAGCTTAGCATTGCTTGATGCGAGAACCATATCACAGACAAGAGGTATCTCAAAACCCCCTCCCAGAGCGTATCCTCTCACAAGCGCGATGGTTATCTTCCTTGATTCCAGAATTGTTTTTACTAACTCGGTAAACTTCTCGATCATCTCCACCGCTTTATCTGGAAAATGCTCTTTAATCTCCGCTCCAGCACTGAAGTGTTTTCCCTCCGCAGACACCACAGTTACGATCGTGTCTTTGTCTTCTACCTCCCTGAATGCGGAGATTAGTTCCTCCATCATCTTCATGTCCACTATGTTTAAAGGTGGGCTTGCAAGCATTATTCTCGCAATCTTCCCATCGAATTCAACCTTTATTTTCTCGTAGCTCATATTCGAGGGTTGAAATCTTATTATTAATAATTAACTATTGTTTGCGATGCTTGTCAGTTGTTGTCAATATCCGTCCATAGAATTTTTTATGGTTTCTGAGATTATAAAATCAGAAAATTAAAGCTGACATTTCCTAATCGACATAGTAACCGAAAAATTTAAATATCAAATTACACTAACATTAAGTTAGTATTAAAAAGTTATTAAGGTGATACCATGGATATCGACCGGATACTCGAAGCACTCGGAAACGACAGCAGGAGGAGGATATTGTCCCTGCTCTCAAAGAAACCATGTTATGTCAGCGAGATATCCTACGCATTAAAAATGGCACCTAAGGCAGTCATAGAGCACCTCGAAAAGCTCGAAAGAGCAGGAATAATTAAAAGCTTTGAAGAGGGAAGAAGGAGATACTACTATATAAACGAGAACATGAGACTCGAGATATCGATAACCCCACANATCTTCAAAGCCAATCTTGTCAAAAAATCCACAGAGGACTTAGAGAAAATAGTAGATGAGGCATTCAAACTGTATAGGGAGATCAATCAGATCTCCTCAAATATAATGAAAAACACGATAAAGAACACCCTCTCCGAGATATACAGAAATCTGAAGTATCTGGAGGAGGTACAAAATAGATTTTCCATAATTCAGGGCTATCTTTCATCAAGAGCGAGCGAGATCTTCGAGAGATTCCTCGACGAAATAGATAGATGCGTAGAAAATGACTACGAGAAGATTGTTCTTCTCGGATTATCCAAGGGAGCAAANAGAGTATCAGAGATCTCAGAGGAGTTCGGAATTCCTTACGAAGAGGTGGAGAGGGCGATTGAGAATTTGAAGAGGAAGGGTGTAGTAGATGAAGTTAAAGAAAAAGGAAGATATGAACTCATAATAAAATGTTAATATTAAAGGAGGTGATATTTTGAATAACGATAAAAATTCAAAAGAGGTGGCGCTAAGAGTTGGTGAGGCTTACTACCGTGATGTCGGGAGNGGAATTGCAAGACTCGACCCCTCAATCATGGAAAGACTCGGAATCCAGAGCGGAGATGTGATCGAAATAATAGGAAAGGAGTCCGTTCCCGCAATTGTTTGGCCCGGGTATCCAGAGGACAGAGGAAAGGAGATAATCAGGATCGACGGTAGCATAAGGAACAATGCGGGGGTTGGAATCGATGACAAAGTGAGAATAAAAAAGGTGTCAACAAAACCCGCAGAAANAATCACAATTGCTCCAACCGAACCCATAAGACTAATGGGCGGGGAGGCTTATCTTCTCAGAGTTCTTGAGGGGCGACCCGTTAAAAAAGGGCAGAAAATCAGAGTAGAGATATTCGGACATACACTAACCTTTGTTGTATCTTCAACAAAACCCGCAGGAGTCGTTATCGTTTCCAGACAAACCCAGATCGAGCTTAAGGATAAGCCAGTAGAGGAGATTAAGAGAGCGGTTCCCAATGTCACTTATGAGGATATTGGTGGTTTAAAGAGAGAGCTCAGACTCGTTAGAGAGATGATTGAGCTTCCGTTGAAGCATCCCGAGCTATTCCAGCAAGTAGGGATTGATCCACCAAAGGGTGTACTGCTTTACGGACCTCCGGGAACTGGTAAGACCTTGATTGCCAAGGCTGTTGCCAACGAGGTGGATGCACACTTCATAACACTAAGCGGTCCGGAAATAATGAGCAAGTACTACGGTGAATCGGAGCAAAGATTAAGAGAGATCTTCGAAGAGGCTAAGGAGAACACACCTTCGATAATCTTCATAGATGAGATAGACTCAATAGCACCCAAGAGAGAGGAAGTCACAGGAGAAGTTGAGAGGAGAGTTGTTGCNCAACTCTTAGCTTTAATGGANGGACTCGAGTCAAGAGGAGAAGTTATAGTTATCGCTGCAACCAATCGACCGGATGCTCTCGATCCGGCTTTGAGGAGGCCCGGAAGATTTGATAGAGAGATCGAGATCGGTGTTCCTGATAGAGATGGGAGGTACGAGATACTGCAAATACACACAAGGAGTATGCCCCTCGCGGAGGATGTGAACCTCGAGGAGCTTGCAGAGCTAACCGTCGGATTTGTAGGTGCGGATTTGGAAGCACTTGCGAAGGAGGCTGCGATGCATGCGATAAGAAAGATGCTCGAAACCGGTAAGATAGACATTGATGTTGAAAAGATCCCAGAAGAAGTTCTTGAATCGATAAAAGTTACAAGAGATGATTTCATGCAAGCCCTAAAGAACATAGAGCCTTCGGCAATGAGAGAGGTTCTTGTTGAGGTACCCAACATAAAATGGGAGGATGTTGGAGGATTGGAGCATGCAAAACAAGAGCTTAGAGAGGCTGTGGAGTGGCCACTCAAGTATCCAGATGTTTTCAGAGCGGTTAACATAAAACCACCCAAAGGGATACTCCTCTACGGACCTCCGGGAACTGGTAAGACTCTCCTCGCAAAAGCGGTTGCGAATGAGAGCAATGCCAACTTTATAAGTGTTAAGGGTCCAGAACTGCTTTCGAAATGGGTCGGTGAGAGTGAAAAGCATGTCAGAGAGATGTTCAGAAAAGCAAGACAAGTAGCCCCGGCAATTTTGTTCTTTGACGAGATAGACAGCTTAGCCCCGAGAAGAGGTGGAATTGGGGATTCCCATGTAACAGAAAGAGTTGTAAGTCAGCTACTAACAGAACTCGACGGAATGGAGGAACTCAAAGATGTCGTTGTGATTGCTGCGACCAACCGTCCAGACATGGTAGATCCTGCTCTCCTGAGACCCGGAAGAATTGAGAGGCACATACTAATTCCTGCACCAGATGAGGAATCGAGGAAGGAGATTTTCAAAATACATACACGAGGGATGCCCCTCGCAGAGGATGTGAACCTCGAGGAGCTTGCTAAGAGAACTGATGGATACAGCGGTGCAGATATTGAGGCGTTATGCAGAGAAGCAGGAATGCTCGCAATAAGAGACAAGCTTTCAGGAAACTTGAGTAAGGAAGAAGTTAAGAGAGTTGCAAAAGAATTGAAGGTTAAAAATGTGCACTTTGAGAGAGCAATGGAGAAGGTTAAGCCAAGTTTGACGAAGGACGACCTCGAAAAATACCAAAAGATCGTAAAAGACTTCCACAAGATGTATGCCTAAGATTTATTTAAATTTTTTAAATTTTATTTATTTATATTAAAAA
>MTMT01000104.1 GCA_002010195.1 Archaeoglobus sp. JdFR-32 | reverse complement strand
AAAAAAATACCCTGACCCACATAAAGGGTGATCCCAGATTAAACATGTGGTGATCGGGGTTAACACTTCAATAATCGCAGAAAAACCACAGAGCCTTAATCTAACCTTGAGTTAAATCGAAAAGATACTTCACACCCTNTAACGAAAAATTATTAAACCAGTCATTTTTCTTCCATAAGACTTGCGGAGGTGAACAAATGAATTTCACAAAAATAAAGCCACCGGAGGAGGGAGAGAAGATAGAATATAGGGACGGGAAGTTGATGGTCCCAGATAATCCCATTATCCCGTACTTCGAGGGAGACGGGATTGGAAGGGATGTTGTGCCTGCAGCCATCAGGGTTCTCGATCGAGCTGCTGAAAAGGTTGGTAAGGAGATTGTATGGTTCAAAACATACGCGGGAGAGGAGGCTTACAAGATTTACCACTCCCATCTACCAGAAGACACACTGAATGCGATAAGAGAGTACAGAGTCGCATTGAAGGGTCCCTTAACAACTCCTGTTGGAGGAGGGTACAGGAGTTTGAATGTAACAATTCGTCAAACCCTTGATCTTTATGCCAATGTCAGACCAGTTTACTACCTTAGNGGGGTCCCCTCACCCATAAAAAATCCAGAAAAGGTTGATTTTGTCCTTTTTAGAGAGAGCACGGAAGATGTCTACGCGGGAATTGAGTGGGAAAGAGGAAGTGATAGCGCATTAAAGATCATAAAATTCCTCGCCGAAGAGATGGGAATCAGCATAAGAGAGGATTCCGGCATCGGAATAAAGCCGATAAGCGAGTTCGCGACGAAGAGGCTCGTCAGGATGGCGATAGAGTATGCGATAGAGAACGACCGCGAGAGCGTAACGCTCGTGCACAAGGGAAACATAATGAAATACACAGAGGGTGCGTTTCGTGATTGGGGGTACGAGGTTGCAAGAGAGGAGTTCGGGGATAAAACGATAACCGAAACCGAACTGTGGGAGAACTACGGCGGAGAAGCGAAGGGCAAGGGGGTGATAAAGGATAGAATAGCCGACAACATGTTCCAGCAGATTCTCACGAGAACGGATGAGTACGATGTCATAGCCCTGCCCAACCTGAACGGAGACTATCTGAGCGACGCGGCAGCAGCTATGGTTGGCGGGCTGGGAATAGCTCCCGGATCGAATATCGGAGATGGGATGGGAGTTTTCGAGCCTATCCACGGCTCAGCTCCGAAGTACGCAGGGCAGAACAAGGTGAATCCCACCGCTGAAATCCTTACCGGTGCTCTGATGTTCGAGTACATAGGATGGAAGGATGCAAGCGAGATGATAAAGAGGGCGGTAGAGGAAACGATTCAGAGCGGGATAGTGACATACGACTTGCACAGGCATGTTGGGGGGAAGAAGGTCGGTACAAGGGAGTTCGCGGATGAGGTTGTGAGAAACTTGGATTCAATTTAACGACAAAATTTATTCACCCAATAATCTTTTTTAAGTGTTATAAGACTTAATTCAGCAATTCAATAAAATTCTTGAATTGTCAATTTAAAATTGAAGAAGACTACACCATAAAACAATTCACTCTCATTTATCAAAAAAATGTCAAAGCGAATTATTAATTACTCCCCATANTCGAAACAAAATTTAATAACCAATGCACACAAAAAAATAAGCCCGTTAATCCTTATTAATTCGAAAACTATATATATGTTAAATAACTAAAAATTGGGTTGAAGGAGGTGAAAAGAAATGGGTGAGTTGCCCATTGCACCTATTGACAGATTGATGAGGAATGCTGGTGCGATAAGAGTGAGTGAAGATGCAAAGGAAGTATTAGCTGAGTATCTTGAAGAGTGGGCAACTGAAATTGCCAAGAAGGCAGTTGAAGTTGCAAAGCATGTTGGAAGAAAGACCGTTAAGGCTGAAGACATAATGTTGGCAATAAAGACCTAAATAATACTTTATTTTTATTTTTTGATACAATCTCTATATTGTTCTCCGCAATGCTTGTTATCAAGGTAAATTGCTTTTCCCTAAGATTATTCAAGAGCCCTCCAACTAAACGACCCAACTATTAAATACTACTCCGAGAACCATATTCTAATGAGAAGCGATGAGATTAAGAAAGGAATTGATAGAGTTGCTCACAGAGCCCTTCTCAAGGCTCTCGGAGTTTCGGATGACGAAATGGATAAGCCGTTCATAGGAATCGCAAATGCATATAATACAATAATACCCGGACATATGGCTCTCGATAAAATAACCGACGCTGTTAAAAGTGGTGTATATTCTGCTGGCGGAGTGCCATTCGAGTTTGGAGTGATAGGAATCTGTGATGGAATCGCTATGGGTCATGAGGGAATGAAATTCGCTCTCCCATCCAGAGAGTTAATAGCGGACAGCATAGAATCCATGGTTCAAGCACATAGGTTTGATGGATTGGTCGTTGTTGGCTCATGCGACAAAATAGTTCCCGGAATGCTAATGGCTGTTCTAAGACTCGATATTCCAGCCATCGTTGTTACGGGAGGGCCAATGATTGCGGAAAGAATAGGTGACAGGAATGTAACGATATCAACCGCTTTTGAAGCATCGGGGATGTACAAATCCGGTAAAATTGACGAGAAAGAACTAAAACTGTACGAAGATTTCTGTGCACCATACTGCGGGAGCTGTCAGGGACTGTACACTGCAAACACGATGCAGATAATGACGGAAACTCTCGGAATGAGCTTGCCATATTGTGCAACATCTCCGTGTGGGTCTTCAAGGAANCTCAGAATTGCAAAAGACAGCGGAAAGAGAGTTGTTCAGCTTGTAGAGGAGGAAATTAAACCATCTGATTTTGTTACGGAGAGTTCGTTCGAGAACGCCATAACGATGGACATGCTCATTGGTGGCTCTACCAACACAGTTCTACATCTCCCCGCAATAGCAAGAGAAGCGGGAATGAAACTTCCTCTTGACTTATTTGATGAAATTAGCAGGAAAACACCTCATATAGTTGCAGTCGATCCTGCAAGCAACTACACGATAGCGGATCTCGATGAAAGCGGTGGTGTTCCGATGCTATTCAAAAAGGCAAAGAAACTACTGGTAGATGAAAAAACTGTTAGTGGTTTGAGCGTATATGAGATTGCCAATCTTGCGGTAAGGAGAGGAAAAGATATCATAAGGGATCTNACAAACCCAATCCACAAACACGGAGGGATAACAATACTCAAAGGAAACCTCGCTGAAAAAGGTGCGGTTATAAAGTCTGCAGCAGTTTCAGAGGACATGATGGTATTCGAGGGAAATGCGAGATGTTTTAATTCGGAAAGCGAGGCATTAAGATCGATCCTGAATTCAGAGATTGATGAGGGAGACATTGTTGTCATAAGGTACATGGGTCCGAAAGGTGCACCCGGAATGCCGGAGATGCTACTCCCAACCGCAGCAATATCTGGGATGGGTTACAAGAGAGTTGCCCTTATAACCGATGGAAGGTTCAGCGGAGCTACGAGAGGGCCTTGCATAGGGCATGTGTGTCCAGAAGCCATTGACGGGGGAACAATCGCTCTTGTAGAGGATGGAGACAGAATACTGATAGACATACCTTCCAGAACTCTCGAACTAAGGGTTGAGAAGGATGAATTGATCAGCAGAAAAGAGAAGTGGAGAAAGCCAGAAAGGAAGTTAAGCGGATATCTCGCAAAATATTCAAGGCTCGTTGGTTCAGCCGACAAAGGGGCACCACTTCTCTAATTTCTAGTTCGAGTGTTTAATCGAGCTTAACAGACAGCTAATCCGAATAGATCAGTATTCTCTCTCCTTCACTGATTTTTTTGAAATCTTCTGTATCTCCCTTTATTTTCCCAAAAACATTCACTGGAGAGGCTGGTCTAATCTTGTCATCACTTATGGGTGTTTTTCCAAAGAAGATGCATACTGCTTTTCCCGGTATCCAGAAAGCCACATCTCCAATCTCAACAACATCCTTGGGGTTCTCTTCTTCTTCAAAATCAATCCGCGTTTCGAAGTAAATTTCATCCCCCCACCTTCGAACGACACCTTCGATCGGTAAATTCTCAACTATCACCTTAGAGGTTTTAGACTCCACGATTTCAATCTCCCTCACAANATCTCCAACCTTTACAAAAANCGCCATGTTAATCCACCTTATTTCTGAACAAGGCGTTCTCTTTTTCAAGAACCCCTATCGCTTTACCGATGTCATCAACTCTAAGAATGATTAGAGCTTTATCCACTCCCCAAGTAAAAGCGTAAACATACTCTATGTTTATACTTGCATCTCCTAGAACCTTGGCGATCTTATACAGACCGCCCGGTTCATCCCTCACCTCCACACCCAATACATCCGTTAGGGACACGGTGAATCCCTCAGACCTCAACTTCTCGTATGCTTTTTCCGTATCGTCCACAACCATCCTTATGATCCCGAAGTCACCTGCCTCAGCAATTGTAAATGCTCTAATGTTGATTTTCTCCTCATATAGCTTCTCCGTAACCGATGCAAGTCTTCCGGGCTTGTTCTCGACGAAAACAGATATCTGCTTGATGATCTTCTCTTCCATCATACCACCGAAAGACCACCATCTCATTCAAAATATAANCTTTTCCAAATTTATTCCTGATCGTTCTCAGTTACTTGTCGCTTTATGAGGGGTTTCGCAGAGCTTGGATTTTTGAAAGATTTCTGAAGGTNACATACCCAATTAAAGTTTTTTGATCAGTATAAACACGAAGATCACGAGGAGTATGAATGGGGCGACCATTATCTGCACGCTGACATCATCACTCCTAAAGATGAACTCTGGATTGAGACAGAAATTGACGAAAGATTTCCACAGAAAATTGAACGACTGAGTCAGCATTCCGACATAAGTGTACGAATCATCGATGTTAAACCAACTAAAGAAGTTTATAACCGAGAGAGCTACGATGAACGAAAGGAAAAAGAACAAAATATCCCTTTCAAGTTTTCTCCATGCAAAAATAACGAGCAGGATAACCCCTCCAGCAAAATAGGATGTAAGCCAGACAATGATATTAACCGGAAAATGAAAGTCCATCTGATGGGATAGCTCGACCGATCCGGGAAGAGTGAAGGTTAGAAGGTAAACATTCATAAAAAAGAACTTATCAGACAGCTTGTCAATGGACAGATATCCTACTACCGAACCGTAAATGATCGTTATCCCCGTGAATATTGCCCCAATCGCAGTTATGCCCATCAGATGGAAGACTACAGCTATGCTCGCCATCAACACCAATGGGATTATCATCCATATTTACTCAATTTTTAAAGAATATCTATTTTACGGTTTAAATTTTATCTAAATTCATGAATTCACAAAATTGAATCAAAATCAATTCGAGTATAAGAGACAGGTTGAGTTTCCGATTTAATCAATCATTTTAATTCTATTACACATAATATTACACATAACTTTACATGACTTTACATAATCACCATCTCCCATATCTTAAACTCCGCTTCGTGTGCACAACCCAAGGAGACCAAACAGCTAAAATTGAATCGACTAAAGAGTTAACCAAAGTTAGACTCTTCCAACCCACAAATGCTACAACCCCTAAGAATACTAAAGGATTAAATACCCCTCAAATAAAAAAAGATTGGATGCTCGAAGTTGAGATTGGCAGAATGAAAATGAAGAACCCCCTGATACTTGCGAGCGGGATACTTGGAGTGTACAGTTCCTCATTGAATAGAATAGCAGAACATGCTGGAGCGNTTGTTACGAAGAGTGTTGGGATGGAAGAGAGAGAAGGATACAGAACCCCTGTAATAATAAACACTCGACTTGGACTGCTGAATGCGGTTGGACTTGCATCACCGGGAAGCTTAGCATTCTCAAAGGAGCTTCATAAATTCTCAAAGGACAGTAAACTCATCGTTAGCCTTTTTGGTAGCTCTCCTAATGAATTCTCCGAACTTACAAAGCATTTTGATATGGCTGATGCCTTTGAATTGAACCTTAGCTGTCCTCATGTTGAGGATGCTGGAATTACAGTCGGTAGCGATCCAAAACTCGTTGAGAAGATAGTCAGAGAGGTTAAGANGTCAACCTCCAAACCAGTTTTTGTAAAAGTGTCCTCGGAGTACGACTACATAGAGACCGCCAAATCTGCAGAAAAGGCAGGAGCAGACGGAATAACAGCTATAAATACACTAAAAGGTATAGCTATCGACATAAGAACGAGAAAACCGATTNTATCAAATACAACCGGAGGTGTGAGTGGAGAAAGTATCAAACCAATTTCGTTGAAGGTCGTCTGGGACCTGTACAAAGAGATTGACGTGCCCATCATAGGTTGCGGTGGTATCACCTCTTGGAAAGATGTTATAGAGTTCATGCTCGCCGGTGCTAATGCGGTTCAAATCGGTTCAGCCTTCTTCTACAGCTATAGGATGCTATACAGCCTCAAAGAGAGTCTAATCGCATACCTGAGAAAGGAAAAACTTGAAATATCTGATTTGGTAGGTTTAGCTCACGAATGAGGTGGTAAGGTGTTCACATTAAGAGTTGACAAAATCATCAGACATTCTAAGGATACATCTTCGCTTTTTTTCACAACAAGACTGAGATCGTATCCCGGGCAATTTATAATGCTCTACCTCCCGGAGTACGAAGAGATACCCCTCAGCTTATCTTCACCGAACTCGGTGACGGTTAAAGCTGTGGGAGATACAACTAAAGCACTGATCAGTAGCAATGCTGGAGATATTGTAGGAGTTAGGGGTCCATTCGGAAAGCCGTTCACACCTACAACAAAAAATGCACTCTTGGTTGCAGGAGGGATAGGTTCAGCCCCGCTGTTCTACCTTCATGATGTCCTTCTAAGAAAGGGTGCGGAAGTAAAAGCAATATACGGAGCAAAAACTTCAGAAGACCTTATATGGAAGGACAGATTTA
Source organism: Archaeoglobus sp. JdFR-32 (assembly GCA_002010195.1). GTDB lineage: Archaea > Halobacteriota > Archaeoglobi > Archaeoglobales > Archaeoglobaceae > Archaeoglobus_A. The sequence continues at coordinate 32,078 of MTMT01000104.1, read as the reverse complement.
AACATGTCGAAATCTCAACGGAAGACGGTTCCGAAGGATTTAAGGGAACGGTAATCGAGCTTATGGAGGAGGAAAAGCTATCAGAATACGACAAGATATACATCTGCGGTCCCGAGAGCATGATGATGAGTGCCTTCAAGCTATTGAAGGACAGAAACCTGCTGGAAAGAGCGGAGTTCTCACTCGAGAGATACATGAAGTGCGGAATAGGAATCTGTGGTACATGTGTTCTCGAGGACGGTTCAAGAGCCTGTGTAGAGGGGCCGGTGTTCAGAGGAGACGAGCTTGATGGTGTTGTTTTCTACTGATGCCCGCTCTATCTATCAGCACTCAGCATTATTGTTCTCATCAATGACTTTCAAAACGATCTCAGCAATGTCCATCACAACGGGCTTTTCAAGCCCGAGCATGTTCTTAGTGTGATTTAAATGAAGCTTGCAGAAAGGACATGCAGATAGCAAGTAATCCGCATTCGTGTTCACAGCTTCTTTAAACCTCATCTCACCTATTCTAAGAGACAGATCTCTAAATTGGGCTCTTACTCCCCCTCCCGCACCACAACAAAGAGCTTTATCTCTACTATGCTCCATCTCTACAAGTTCAAGCCCCGTAGCCTTGATTAAGCTTCTCGGTTCATCATATACACCCGCATGCCTACCGAGATGGCACGGGTCATGATATGTTGCCCTTCCCTTCAGTTTTGCTTTCATGCCCTCCTTTATCCTTCTACCAGCCTCTCTTTCGATGAAGCTCGAGAGATGTATGACTTCATAATCAAAATCAATGCCCTTCTTAGCACAAATCTCTGGATAGTCAAATGAAAATGTTTTGTAGCATCCCGCACATGTTGTGACTATCCTCTCAATTCTGTTTCTTTCGAACATTTTTACATTCTTCTCAACCAGCTTCTCCGCAAGCTCCNTCTGCCCGGTTCTCATTAGAGTTGATCCACAGCACACTTCTTCGCTCCCAAAATAGTTGAAATCTATGTCAAAATGGGAGAAAACTCTAACCGTACTTTCTGCTATCTCCTTGACTCTGAAACTGGCCGTACATCCAGCAAAATAGAGTGTGGAAGAGTTCGATATTACAGTATCATCGGGCAACCACGAGCTCCTCAGACTTCTGTCCTCACCGTACGGATTTCGGTTCACACCGATGGATGTTGCGATCTTCTTATGAGTTGGTAGGGGTCCCTTTTCCATCACAATCAGATTTCTCGAGTTCTCCCACAAATTTATCAGAGGTATTCCAACCTGACACACGCTCTCACATAGCCCGCAGACAGTACACTTGAAAAAGTCTTTAACCATGTTGCTGTCCATGTATATTTTCCCTTCCAGTATCTTCTTGAGCAGATATATTCTTCCTCTCGGAGATATGCTCTCCCAGCCCTCAATTTTGTAGGCGGGACATACTCTGCAGTAATTACACTGAGCACACGAGATGATTTCCTCCGATAANGCCTTCAGTCTGAACCCCAAACTAATCCGTAAACCCCCCTTTAGGATATCATCTCGGCTATTTTCATTATTTTCGGTAGCTTCCCCATGGGAAAGATCTTCCCGGGATTTAACAGATTCTCCGGATCCACTTTCTTTTTGAATTTTTCGACCTCATTATACTCTTCGATAACTCTCTTACTAAGATGTGAGAGATATATTCCCGTAGAATACGGTCTACCAGAATGCTTTAACCCAAGTTTAACAATTTTTAGTGCTTTTTTCCAGTCAGATATGTATCTTTTTTCCCTTTCATCACTCGGAATCATGGTTATAACATTCGCATATTCCCTCGAGAAATGAATCTGAATTGCATGTTCGCCTTTCAGACTCTTCTTCAGAGTGCTGTAGAATGTACTTAGATTTTCAAGAGGGATCAATACTTCCGATATTACGAGAGACGGTCCCTTTTTTTTCAATCTCAGCGGACAGAACCTCTCATTCCACAAAAATTCCGCATGTGGTGTTGCTTCCAAACCCTCATCGAATTTTACCATGAGCAGGGTCTCTCTTTCCGGTATGTTCTCTCCTTTGAGTTCGTTCAGCAATTTTATGTAACCCTCATCGAAAAATATGGCTGAGTAAATTGTACCCGACTTCAGCAAAGTTATTGCGTGGTTTAAATCATCTACATGCACNGCTTCAGGTTTTTCCTCTCTGTATTCCATCAGAGGCACAATAGATTTTACAATTAATCCGGTAGTTCCTTCCATACCAACATAAAACTTCAGATGATCTTTGGATACAGTTTTTATCCCCTCATAGTCCACCACTTTTAACTCATAGATGTTGTCAGATATCCCGCCAAACATCCTGCTCCCAACTCCGATTCCCCCCTGAGCTATCCACCCACCAACCGTTGAAGATGGTGCACTTGTAGGATACACCCTCAAACTGAGACCTTTTTTCAACGCTGATTCCTGAATCTCCCACCAAATAGCACCCGGCTCTGCAACAACCGTCTTAGAGTCTTCATCTATCTCAAAGTAATCCATCCTTGAAAAATCAACCATTATCCCGCCCTTATAGGGAATTACCCCACCGTATCCCGATGTTGCAGAACCTCTCGGAACGACCGGAAGTGAATATTCCTTACTTAGCTTTAAAATTTCCTTTACCTGATAAAGATTTTCTGGCTGAATTACAACATCGCAGATGTTATGAACNATTTTTTCTATGGAAGAAGGCATAACAGAGATGTCATGAGAGTATATTTCCCTCTCAACTGGATGAAATGAAACATATGGAAATATCCTCCTTACCTCCATCTCAAATTTATCCATTACTTTCATTCGATTCTCTTTTTCCGTAAAAACTATAAAAATTTTGAGTTTTTCAATAATCTAACATGATTAAACCTTTTAAATTAAATTTGATGGTACCAAATCAGATATCGCATGAACATGTATAAAAACGAAATTAGTTCAATCTATTTCCTCGACATCAATCACTTCAAGAGGGACTCTCCCAAGCCTTTTTCCTATCTCGTACTTTGCTATTCTTCCCGCATGCTCCTTGTTCTCTGCATTGAAAACTTTCATCTCAAAAACAAGCCCCACAAGTGCAGTCCCTGCAACCATGAATGCGGATTTAAAAATTTCTCCGCATTTCGGGCAATCAACATCCCCAACATCTATCTCAACAAAATCAAGATCGGGATTNAGCTTCTTCCCCGCTTCAGCTACCGCTATGTTCATTGCATCCTCAACACTCTTAGCCTTCCTAACAATCCACCCTCCCTGAAGCCTTACCAAGTAGTTCAATCTATCACCGGTTTATGAGGTGTATGTTGAGGAGAAAAAGTTTGCTATTATTCACATCCCAGCCGATCCAACATCGATCTAAGACTCAACAGAGTTGGAAGATTTCCGGGATGCAGAGTCCAACCGAAAGTAAAGAGTAACCAGTTTGGCTTCTGCCTATCATAAGAGCTAAAAGTCAGTGAACNACCTCACAGCGGTATAGAATCAATAATATTTTAAACCCACCATGTCATTTGTTGTCACATGTTCTGGAATCCGGGGATGGAGAGAATAAACATAAACGATCTCAAAAACATGCAAGAAAGAAAGCTAAGAGCGGTAATACACCACGCGTACACGAACTCCCCATTCTATAGAAAAAAGTTTAGGGATGTGGGAATAAATCCATGGGATATCAATAGGTTTGAGGACTTGAGAAAAATCCCCTTCACGATCAAACAGGATCTGAGGGATAACTACCCCACAGGAATGTTTGCNGTACCCCTTTCCCAAGTAGTTAGATTTCACGCATCAAGCGGAACTACGGGAAAACCAACGGTTGTGGGGTACACCGCAAACGACATAAATAGCTGGGTTGAATGCCTATGCAGAAGTTTAATCGCATGTGGGGTCACGAACGGTGATATAATTCAGGTGGCGTACGGTTATGGGCTATTCACAGGTGGATTGGGTTTCCACTATGCGGGGGAGAGGCTCGGTGCGGGGGTTATACCGGTATCGGCGGGAAACACTCAGAGGCAGATCGAATTGATGAGAGACTTAAAGACGACAGTTTTCGCATGCACACCGTCATACATGCTATATATCTCAGAATACATGCAGGAAAACGGATACGATTTCTCAGAAACCTCGCTAAGAATCGGTATATTCGGTGCGGAGCCTTGGAGTGAGGAGACGAGAAGGAGAATCGAGGAAAAAGCTGGAATCTCTGCGTACGATGTTTATGGCACCTCAGAATTGAGCGGACCTTTATTCACAGAATGCGAGGAGAAGGATGGCATCCACATATGGGGAGATCACTTCCTGATAGAAGTAATCGATCCAGAGACCCTAGAACCCGTTGGAGAAGGCGAGAAAGGAGAGTTGGTTGTAACAACCCTTTCCAAGGAGGCTCTACCATTGATCAGATGGAGAACAGGAGACATAACCTCATACACAGAAGAGAAATGCTCATGCGGTAGAACGCACCCGAGAATCTCAAGGATAATGGGCAGAAGCGATGATATGATCATAGTTAGAGGCGTAAATGTCTTTCCAAGCCAAATTGAACATGTTCTGCTACAGATTCCCGAAGTTGGGGAGCACTACATGATATACTTGGATAGAGAGAAAGAGATGGATGTCATGACCATACAAATCGAGCTAAAATCAGAGATAGATAGAGTTTCAGACATCTTAAAACTCGAAAAGAAAATTTCAGAGAAACTAAAGAGCATACTTAATGTTTGGGCAAACATAGAACTCGTAAATCCGGGAACAATAAGAAGGTTTGAGGGAAAGGCTAAGAGAGTTGTTGACAGAAGAAAAATCTGATCCCATACTACCAATGAACTTAAAACCAGTAGCACCGAACATCAGATACATCAANCCTTTCCTCTTGATTCACCATGAGTTATCGCAGAAGCAACCATGTGTGCCAACCTCAAAGGCTCTGGAAGCTTCCCTTCCCTTGTCGAGAGGTGCAAAAATCTATCCGCAGACCTTACATCACAACCGCTTATCTGAACATACACATCTCTAAGCTTCAGTATTTTCCCGGCATTCTCAATAGCTTTCCACCTCTTTTCAAAAGAGTGAATTCTCAGTAGAGCTTTTTTTATCGAAGCCATGTCGGGGTATCTCCTCATAACACAGATCACAGGAATTCCCGTTTTTTCGAAAACCTCTTTTATATCAACAATATTAAAACCGCCGAAGGTTATTCCACTCAAAAATATGCACTTGAGTTGTTCCCGAAACTTTGACCTCCGTATCACCGAAACTATTTTCTGAGTTGCTTCCACACCATCTATTTCAATCTCCTCATAAACAAACCCCTCTGGAATCGTTCCCGCGGTTACACAACCAACTAGTACCGCATTCTTCCCCCTTAACTCGGAAATGCTACCTGAAACCTTAAAGCTATCATCAAAACCTATAAATCTCCAAGATTTGTAAAGTCTGGATCCTTCAAAATCGAATTTGTTATCGAGCTTGGCAGAAATAGGGTTCATAGGGTAAAAATTAAATAGATTCTAAGAGGGTTGTACAGTCCTTGACTATTTTCTCCCCCGCAACTCTGATTGCATGAATAGGGTCCATTCCATCAGTTCTTACCACAAGCTCAGCTTCCTCAATCAATGGATGTGGAATATCATACTTTGCAATCAGCACATGCTCGTTCTCAAGAAGATAGTGCTGTAGAAGATTTAAAAATGTGTGATCTTCTCCCTTTATCTTCAATTTAGCCCTATCTTCCTTCAACTCCAAAATTTTTATCTCCATCATGACACCTCCTTACCTCCAGTTCCCCTTTCCGTAATCTGAAGATAGTTTCCTTCCCTCTACTCGTCCACACTCAATGCATTTTAATTTATTACCCTCCAAAATCATCTCACTTTTACAANTCGAACAATAAGCTTTTAAAACACCCATCTCTTTTTCCTTTGTTGACAGTTTTAGCAGTTCGGAATCAATTATTCTTGCCTTCAAAACATCCATGTACCCTATGGAGTTGTTAAAATCCTTCAGATATTCATTTCGAACATTTGATATGTGCAGAGCTGCTATGCCTGTGTGTTTCAGCTCTCTGTCTACTCCTTCCTTCCTCGCAATCTCTACAAGGGCAATTGAGTTCCTTAAATCCACAACCCTTCCGAGGACTACATCTCCTCTTTTTAATTCGGGTATCTCCTTAACCGATTTTACACTAACCACCTTGTTCTTAATTTCAAGAGTTCCAGCTATTGATGCGAAAATCTCCCCATTCTCCTCGTAAACTCCCTCACCAACAAGGTATTCCTCCGCATAACCTATTCTATCTCCGGGAAATACAAATTTCATTTATTACCATCTCCTACAACAATCCTTACATTGCCTCACACTACACGACCGTATCATTTTCATCAAGGTGAGCATNATCAACCTTTCCTTTCAATTCTGTAAACCTCTACGGGGACATATTTAAATTCTTTTTCATGGAATTCATATGTTCTCCTTAGCGGTATGCTGAAGAACCATTTATGTGTTATGGTGAAACCACTCTCCCCACAAAGCCTCTCTACAAATTTTTCACTTCCAGCGGAATGAATGGAATATATCGTCTTCGAAAACTCCATCGCTTTTTTAAGAAATGCTCTATCAGCATGCTTCCTTTGAATTCCAAAGGGCGGGTTCATAATCGTTGTAAAATTTTTTCCCTTCAGATAGAAATCCTCAACATCAGCAATAATCAAGTCCAAACTCACAGAATATTTATCTGCATTCTCTTTTGCGATTCTCAATGCATTAGCATCGATGTCAACTCCCACTGCTCTCCCACCAGCGAGAGATACCGCAATACCTATCATTCCTGTTCCACATCCAAGATCGACAACAAAATCAAGCTCGTTAAGGATGCTCGCGTGGTTGATTATGAATGCTGTTAGTGAAGGAGGGGTTACATACTGCTCAAGCTTCAGCTTCGGCTCTTCAAAACCCTTCAATCCTTCTAAAAGTATCTCCAACCTTTTTTTCACGATCTGAATATCATCTCCCAAAATACATTATTTTCGGTTATTCCTCAAGACATAAGATAGCTAAATTAAATTTTGGGTGACATAAAAAAACTTTCAAGAAAAGAACTGAAACTTCTTAAATTTTTACTTCTATGTAGAATTTTTAAGCTAATTAGTGAGAACTTGCATTTTCGCGACCTCATCAGTTATTCAAAAAAGTTTATCAATAAACAACGAAAATTTAAAACCGGTGGTTGGATGAGGCTTCCGTTCGGTATTGAGAAACTCGACTCCGCTCTCGGAGGCGGACTGGATAGAGATACAGTTAACTTGATAACGGGAAGAAGTGGAATCGGAAAAACGATTCTTGCAGCACATTGGGCTGCACAAGGAGCGAAGGATGGAAGGACGGTCGTCTATATAGCAACAACAATAGGGAGGAAAAGCTGTGAGTCGTACCTCGGAAAAATGAAGTTCATGGAGGATGTATACCACAAGATAAACTGGAGATTCGTGAGAATTGAGGCTAAGTACCTCCTCCCCCTCACCCCGGAAAAGCTTGAAGAGTCTACGGTATCCACGATCGGTATGAAGCCGAGTGAAGTAGACATGATCATTTTTGATTCGATCACAGATATGGATAAAGCCTTAGCGGATCCCGTGCTTTACAGACTCGCCCTGAGGTATCTCTCAAGACTGTGCTACAAAAACGATATAACTGCCTTGTTCGTGGAGGAAGCGCCGATGAAAGGAGAGTGGAGCGAGACCAAGAACATAGCGGAATCCGTGATCTTCCTCGACCTATTAAGGGTACCGGAAGGGTATCAAAGAGCATTAAGAATCCTTAAAAAATACAGAACTGCCCATCCACTGGAGTTCATACCATTCGAGATTACAGACGAGGGAATAAAGATAAAAGAGGGCAGATACATAAGAAAAGACTACGAATTCGTTTTTAGAGGTGAAGAGTAAGGGATAGGTATGGACGTCTCGAAGGTATCGGAGAAGCTTGAAGAATCCATAGAGAGCGGAGCAGAGATTATCTTAGTGATTGTTGAAGCGAAAAAGTATGTAAAAACGAGCTTGGAGATACTAAGATTTCTAACATCTTTTGCGGAGGGTGTGTTCGTCACACTGAACCGCCCATACTCATCAATGAAAAAGCTAATGGAAAAAGAGGGGATAGACTACAGCAAGATAATATTCATAGATAGCATCACAAGACAGCTTGGTGGAGAGGAGATAGACATAGAGAGGTGCAGATACCTAAACTCCCCCGATCCAACCCANATGCAGATTGCAATCGAGCAGGCGATGGACATGATCTCAGCGGAGAACAGGTTCATCTACATCGATTCTCTGTCCACAATCTCCCTCTACAAATCGTTTGAAACGCTGTTGAAGTTCATAAGATACATCACAGGCAAGATAAGGATAAAGGGATTCATAGGGACGATATTTTCCATTGAGAAGGAGATAGACGAGAGCTACTACTCACAAATCGCACTCATGGTCGATGAGGTTATAGAGGTGGAGTGAGATGGCTACAGGCTAAGGTTGAGCAAAAGAANCAACATGTTTTATATCCCATGTCTATAAGATGAGATCATGAAGTTTTTAACAGGAATAGACATATTCGATACCTCAACCGGTGGAATATATCCGGGCTTAATCATCCTTGCGGAAGAGGTCGGTGCAGGTGGTAGAGAGTTTGCTTTAACATCCCTCATGAATCTGTCCGCCAAGGATGTCAGATTGTACATTATCTCCGTTATTCTAAACGAAGAGGAGACGAGGAGAGAATTGAAACTGATATTCCCTGACTCGAATCCATCATGGATTGACAGAATAAAAATTCTATCCCTATCCAAAGAATTTTTTGCAAAGACAATAGTGCCCGCAGAATGGGTATCTGAAAAAGGTGTGCTGGCATCGCTAAAATCTGAAAAAATACTGGAAAAGCTCGTCAGCTATTTCGACGATGTTGAGGATAACAGCATCGTTTTCGTAGATTCCCTAACAGATCTGATAAGAAAAACTGAAGTTCTGGGAGGGGATGAGGTAGAATGGAGTGATCTAATAGACCTTCTGATAGGTTTGAGGAAACTCGTTATCAGAAAAAACATCCTCCTCTACATTCTGTTCTCAAAAGAGATCGTGGATAAGGGAAGAGCAGAGGAGATCTTCTATTATGCAGACGGTGTGTTGATGTTCGAGTGGGATGTGGGGAAGGATGTTATCAAGAGGTGGATGTACATAAAAAAGCTTTTNGGGATATTACCACAGCTTGAGAAGCAAAGACTTATGAGATACGAGATAGGGATCGATCCCGCAAACGGATTTACGATATCAAAACTCCACAGAATCCTATGAAAGGTAGCAGAAATTCTGAGGAGCTTAGGTGATAAAAATGCTGTCTACCGGAATTGAGGGTTTGGATGCGGTAATCGGTGGAGGTATTCCAGAAGGGCACATAGTCACAGTCTTTGGTGCCTACGGAACCGGAAAAACAACCTTTGCCCTCCACTTCATACATGAGGGTTTAAAAAATGGCGAAAAATGCATATTTATAAGCCTCGATGAAGATGAGAGGAGCATAATGGACACCGCAAAGGGATTCGGAATGGACTTCGAGCAGTACTCGGAGAACATCGAAATAATCAAACTCGATCCCGTCGCTGTGAAGGAGTCGATGGATAAAGTTAAAAATGATCTACTATCTGCGATAAAGCAAATGGGTGCAAAAAGACTTGTAATAGATACGGTCAGCATTCTTGAGGGTCTTTTCGATGAAAAAGATAGGTGGCTTGCTCTATCACACCTGAGAGATATAATCAAGAAATCCGAAGTAACCGCAATATTCACCTCTGAAGCGGACAAATATTCCCAAACAACAAGCAAATACGGAATCCTTGAATACGTATCGGATGGGGCAATAGCCCTGAAATATATAAGAAAGAGTGAAATCGAGGAGCCCATCCTTGCTCTCGAGGTTGTCAAAATGAGGAGGGTCAAGCACTCAAGAAAGCTAACCCCTTATATGATAACCGATACCGGAATTCGTGTGCTTGAAGGTGCGGAACTGTTCTAAAGCTGGACATTTTTGCCGGATAGTATAAGGTTGTGGATAGAAAATAGTACCTCCATGTATAGAACAAAAAAGCTTAAACTAACCAAAAAACAAAAATTAACAAATTATTTTAAAAAATTCAAAAAATAATTAACCGAAGAGAGCACCGAGACCTTCGATTGCCTCTTCTTCCTTCTTTTCTTCCTCTTCTTCCTCTGCTTCCTCTTCTTTCTTCTCCTCTGTTGCCTCTACTGCGGGTGCGGAAACTGCAGGTGCTGTAACTGGGGCGAAGCTTGCCTTCTCGATCGCCTCGTCTATGTTCACATCCTCCAACGCGGAGACCAAAGCCTTGACTCTCGCCTCATTAACTTCTATCCCTGCAGCTTCAAGGATTGCTTTTACGCCCTCTTCGGTTATTTCCTTCCCCGCAGAGTGCAAAACTAAAGCAGCATACACATACTCCATTTCTACTACCTCCCTTTTTATCCAAACAACGCACCGAGACCTTCTATTGCCTCTTCTTCTTTACTCTCTTCCTCCTCCTCTTCCTTCTTTTCTTCCTCTTCCTCTCTCTTCTCCTCTTCTTTTTCTTCAACCTCCACTACCGTCGGAGTTTGCTGAAGTTTTGATTGTAAATCTTCATCAAGTGCTGATTCCGGAAGATGTGAGGCAAGAGAGAGCATCTCCGAATAAGCCTTGGCTAATAAATCGGTTATTACCTCTCTCTCCGGTATCGCAGAATTTACCGCAAGATTTTTCGCAGAACTTACCGCCTTGATTATGAGTATCTCTGCTGTCTCTGGAGTTACATATGCTGAGTTTACAGCCAAATTGATTGCTCTCTGATACGCCTGAGCGAATTGAACGGAAACTTCCTCTACATCGATTCTGAGGTCCTCGGGTTTAAAAATAATTCCGTTTTCCATTAAAACCCTCGTATCAAGTCCAAGCTTTATCGGCTTGATCTCAAGGAGTTGAAGAGCTTTTGCAACCTCTGGCTTAACCTTCTCTCCCGCTTTTACAACCGTAACAGTGTCCTTAATCACGATTTTACCCTTCTCAATTCCTGCGGGAAGTCCACCCATCTGGAGGTCTCCCAGAACGGGTCCGGGTGGAAAAGAGGTTGGACCTTTCTCCACCACAACATCCTCTGGAGCTATCTGATTGGGCTTCAATGGTGACGGTTCTTTCGTCTTTTCAAGTTCTTTAAAGAGCCTGAACGGGTTTAGGTTGGACGCCACAAAAGCGACCTGATCGCCGAGAAAGTCTGTTAGTTTGGAAAATTCACCTTCATCCTGAACAGCCTTCTCTATCAGATTGTTTTTAACCACCTTAATTTTTACCTTATCTCTTAAATCTCTCCTGATCTTCTGCATTTGTCCTGCAGGAATACCTCTGAATGACACAATACCTACAACCGGGTACTCCCTCAGATACCTCTTGATTTCCTCAACATCCCTGAGCTTCCATTGAGGTACCGTTCCCTTTACCGCTGCCATTTATATCACCCTCACAGCAGGTCCCATTGTTGTTTTCACATAAACCGATTTCAGATTATTTACCGCNTTTTCGTACTTATTTTCAACCAACTTTAGTACTTCGAGGATGTTGTCCGAGATTACATCCACATCCAAGTCCTTAGTCCCTACTGGTGCATGGAAAGTCATTTTATCCCTTGTTCTCACTTTTACAGACTTCTTCAGCCTCTGAATTACCGGAGTGGGGTCTGAAAGTGGGGGTATCGGCTGAGGTATCTTTCCNCTCGGACCGAGAATTGGACCGAGTTTTTTACCGATCTCCGGCATTAGGGGTGCTTCAGCTATGAAAAAGTCAATTTCATTTGCAATTTTTCTCAATTTTCTCTTGTCTTTGGCAAGCTCATCAATGTCCTCCGGTGAGAACACCATGTCTGCTCCAGCTTCCTTAGCCTTTAGAGCGGTGTCTCCCTTTGCAAAAACAGCAACTTTCCTGTCCTTCCCAATTCCGTGAGGAAATGTAACTATCGCATCAATTCTGTTTTCTGGTTTTTTCATGTCCAAATTCTTTAAGTTAACCGCTATTTCTACAGTCTCGGTAAAGTTTCTCTTCTTTGAGTTCTCTATTGCTTCCATTACCGCTTTTTTTACCTTCTCTTTCTCCACGAGCATAAACACCACCGTAGTCCCTTCGGCACAAAGCCTCCTACGGGTTTTTACTAATGTATTTAAGCCAGACATCGGTTAGGTATTTTAAATTAACGGTGGTTTCACCGCATCCCCACAAAAAACATGACAATGCCCCCAACATACCGAACTTATAATAAATCAATAACCACTTTATCAAGCATAAGTTCAACGGCGTAAACTCCCGAGTAAGGTTTAAGTATATCCAAAATGTACTAAAAATTTATGAGTGAGATAATTGTTGATAGGATAGTTGATTGTATAGGATTATTCTGTCCTGAACCCGTTTTAAGAACGAGAAATGCAATCGAAACGGTAGATATCGGGAAAGTGATTAAGGTACTGGCAGACGATCCGTCTTCGGAGGAAGATATTAAAGCTTGGGCAAAACATACGGGTCATGAAATTTTGAAAATTGAGAAAAAAGATGGAGAATTCCACTTTTACATAAAAAGAGTGAAATAGGTGTCAGATATGGTTTACTTTGACTATGCAAACGGCTATCCAGTTGACAGAAGGGTTATCGACTCCATGATTCCGTACATGGAGAAAGAGATCGGAAACCCATCATCCGTCCACTCGATGGGATTAAAAGCAAGAAAAGCAATAGATTCAGTGAGGGATAAGATAAGAGAGTTCATTAACGGTGATGGAGACATTATATTCACATCAGGTGCCACGGAATCCAATAATCTGGCAATAATAGGATTCGGAATGAGAAATAAAGGAAAAGGAAAGCACATCATTACCTCATCCATCGAACACATGTCAATTATAAACTCATGCAAGGTTCTCCAGAAAAATGGATTCGAAGTTACCTACATNCCAGTTGACAAAAACGGAGTTGTGAAAGTAGATGAGCTTGAGAGAAGTATTAGAGACGACACGATTCTAATTTCCATCCAGCATGCAAACAACGAGATAGGAACAATCCAAGAGATAGAAGAGATTGGCAGAATCGCCAGCGAAAGGGGAATCACATTCCATGTCGATGCAACCGCGAGTGCGGGGAAGATAGAGGTTGATGTGGAGAAAATGAGCGCGGATATGCTGACAATCTCTTCAAACGATTTGTACGGTCCGAGGGGGGTTTCCGCCCTTTATGTTGGCAAAGGAGTTAGGGTACAGCCGATAATAGTCGGCGGTGGACAGGAAAAAGGATACAGAAGTGGAACAGAGAATGTTGCAGGCATAGTGGGTTTTGGAACCGCGGTAGATATAATCAGAGATGAGTACAAGNAGGAGGCGAAAAGAGAGAAGAAACTGAGGGACAAGATGATAAAACGAATCCTGAGTGAGATCGATGAATCGTACCTCAACGGTCATCCTGAATTGCGACTGCCGAACAATGTCAACATAAGATTCAGCTATATCGAAGGAGAGTCCCTCGTGCTTAGCCTTGACATGGAGGGCATATATGCATCTACCGCATCTGCGTGCACATCCAAAACCCTCCAACCGAGCCATGTTCTAATGGCGTGTGGCTTAAAGCATGAAGAAGCTCATGGAAGCCTACTTTTCACTCTCGGAAAAGGAAATACGGAAGAAGATGTCGAGAGGCTCATGGATGTTCTTCCGAATGTTGTAGAGAGGCTGAGAATGATGTCTCCACTTTACAGAAAAAAGAAAGGAGGTTGATGTTGATGTATACAGAAAAGGTTATGGAGCATTTCAGAAATCCGAGGAATGTTGGGGAGATCGAAAATCCAGACGGAGTTGGTGTGGTCGGCAATCCTGTTTGCGGGGATTTGATGAAGATAACGATAAAAGTTGATGATGATACTATCAGTGATATAAAATTCCAAACCTTTGGCTGTGGTGCCGCAATAGCAACAAGTTCGATGGTCACTGAGCTTGCAAAGGGAAAGAAAATTGAGGATGCAATAAAAATTTCGAAACAANCAGTCGCAGATGCCTTGGGGGGTTTACCACCCCAAAAAATGCACTGCTCAAATCTCGCTTCGGATGGTCTAAGAAGAGCAATTGCAGATTATCTAAAAAAGAACGGAAGACTCGATAAGATAAGGGAACTCGGTCTTGAGAAGGAACTTGAGAAAATGGAGAAAGGAGAGATGGATGATCATGGAGAGCTATGCGAGGTATAGGCGGTGAATGAACCCGGGCCCAACCTCAAAACCTAAAATAGCAAAATTTAAAAATCAAAAAGAAACTCGGGAATTCTCTGCTTCCCGACTATATCCTCGAGACCCTCTCTTTCCCTAATTATATAGAATTCCCCATCCTTCGCAAGCACTTCCGCACATCTCGGTCTNCCGTTATACTGACTGCTCATAACAAACCCGTAGGCTCCCGCATCGAAGATTGCAATTAAATCACCTTTCTCAACNCTCGGCAACTTTCTGTCCTCTGCAAGGATGTCTCCGCTCTCACAAATCGGTCCAGCAATTGTGTAAACTTCCTCTTCTTTCCTGTCCATTTTATTCGCAACCGCCACTCTGTGAAACGCCCCGTACATGGCGGGACGGATCAACGTATTGAACCCCGCATCAACTGCTACAAAGTTCTTATATGCTCTTTTCACGGAATTCACTTTTGTTATCAAAACGGTCGTATCTCCAACAATGCTTCTACCCGGTTCAAGCCATAACTCGAGTTCGGGATTTATTTCATCTTTTCTCTCCTCAAAAATTTTGAGAATCTCTTTGGAGAGTTCCGTGGGAGATGGTGCTCCCTTCCCTTCATAATCTATACCCAAGCCACCTCCGACATCCATGAACTTAAGCTCAACTCCCAAATCCTTCAGCTTAACCGAAATATCGAACAGCATGTCAATCGCTTGCTTAAATGGATCGATATCAAGGATCTGGCTACCTATATGACAATGAATCCCTGAAGGTACCACATTCGGTAGCTCTACCGCAATCCGATATGCATCTACAACATCCTTCCACGGAATTCCGAATTTGGATGTTCTTAAACCCGTCGCAATTTTTGGATGGGTTTGTGGAGATATGTCTGGATTGACCCTAAATGCGATTTCCACATCCCTATCCTCTCTGACCGCTATCTCGGATATAGTGTAGAGTTCATCAATGCTGTCAACACTAAATCTGACACCACACCTAACACCGTATACAATCTCATCCACACTCTTACTGTTGCCATTGAATAGAATCTTTTCCGGCTTTATTCCAGCAAGCAACGCCAAATAGAGCTCTCCATAACTGAAAACATCTGCAGAAAGTCCTTCTTTAGCCACTATTTTCAAAATCGCAAGGTTATAGTTTGCCTTAACAGCATACAGAATCCTCTGCTTTGGAAATGCTCTCTTGTATGCAGAAATGTTCTCCTTCAACTTACTGTAGGATGTTATGTAAACAGGAGTAGATGTTCTCTCAACTACCCTATCTACCCTCACTCCATCTACACTCAGAACACCATTTTCAACCCCGAACATAAAATCACCATCAAAGATTGAGTGTGTTAAGCCTCTCTACAGCCTCCCTTATCACTTCTACATCCCTCGTCAGTGCGAATCTCACAAAACCTTCTCCACCCTCTCCAAATCCAACACCGGGTGTTGCAAGGATTCCAGCTGAGTTGAGCAAATGCTTAACAAAGCCCATGCTGTCGTATCCGTCCGGCACCTTACACCAGACATAAAATGTCGCTTTCGGTTTGTAAACCTTCAATCCAAGACTCTCTAACCCTTCAACGAGCACATCCCTCCTCTCCATGTATATTCGATTGTTCTCTTCGATAAATTCATCACTACCAGTTAAAGCAGTTATTCCCGCGTGCTGTATCGCTTGGAAGACTCCGCTGTCAACATTCGTTTTTACCTTCAGCAAACCGCTTAGGATATCTGGATTTCCCACAGCAAATGCAATTCTCCACCCCGTCATATTGTATGTCTTAGACAGGGAGTTAAATTCGACAACCACCTCAAATGTGGAATCTATTTCAAGAAAACTGATCGGTCTCTCCTCAAAATACAGATCCGTATACGCTGCATCATGAGCTAATATTATATCGTTATCCTTGCAAAAATCCACTGCAGATTTAACAAACTCACCATCACAAACAGCTCCTGTGGGATTGTTGGGGTAGTTCAAGAACATTATCTTAGCCTTGGATGCCACATCCGATGGTATTTTATCGAAATCTGGTAAAAATCCTCTCTCCTCTTCCAATATCAAAGGATACCGCTTTCCACCGGCCAAAATTGATGCTCCCTGATAAACAGGATAGCCCGGATCTGGAACGATGACATAGTCACCGGGATTTACGAAAGCTAAGGGAAGGTGAGCTATTCCTTCCTTCGAGCCTATGAGAGATACTACTTCGGTTTCAGGGTTGAGCTTTACACCTTTTCTCCGCATATAGTACTCCGCCACAGCCTCTCTAAAGCTCAGCATTCCTTCATAACTCGGATACTTCTGATTTTCCTCCCTTCCTGCAGATTCACACAGAGACTGAACTATATGCGGTGGTGTTGGCAGATCCGGATCTCCTACACCGAAATCAATTACCTTAACACCTTCCCTGATTTTCTCTGCCTTCATTCTGTCAATTTCAGCAAAAAGGTACGGAGGAAGGGCTTTTAACCTATCAGCCAGTTCCGGAAAAACCATATTATCACCGATAAAACAGATACTCAAAGATATAAAAATTTTTGCTAATTAACATTTTTGAATACTCTATTCAATCAGAAATAGAGAGGATTTCTTAAAAATTATTTAGAAATTACTCGATAAACCTAAAATTTTTTTAACAATTCATATCACTCCAGCGGAAACAAGTACAGATTCGTCCTCCAATATGTCCAAGCCTCCGTCCGCAATTATTTTTTTATTATCTCCTATGATTACAACTCTTTCCGCAATCTTAGGTACTATATCTATCTCATGAGTTGCGGTTATTATCGTTCCCCTACTTACTTGAACTAACTCCAGAATCTTTCTCCTCGTTTTTCCATCAACATTTGCTGTGGGCTCATCGAGGAATAGGATTTTGGGGTTCAGCATAAGTGAGCATGCAATTGAGACTTTCTTCTTCTCACCCCCACTCAACCTGAAGGGTGGCTTTTCGAAGAGGTCTTCAATTTCAAATTTCCTCGCAAATTCCTTTGCAAGATTAATTGCGGTCTCGTAATCCATGCCGAGTTGTGCCGGAGTGTAGAGAAGTTCTTCCCTTACGGTAGGATTAAAAAGAAAATCGTCGGGATTCTGAAAAACCACACCTATATTCCTCCTTAGAAACTCCGCATTCTCCTTACCAACCTTCCTCCCGAAAATGAGAATCTCACCTTTCGTTGGGGTTAAAAGCCCAGACAGAAGCAGAATCAGTGTTGACTTTCCACATCCATTCGGACCAAGAATTGCCACTTTTTCTCCCTCATAAATCTCAATAGAAATATCTCTAACCGCCTCGGTGCCATCAGGGTACTTATAAGAAATATTCTTGGCAACGATAATCCTTTCACCCCGTACCTCCATCCTCTCCCGCTTCCCATGAATGACATTCAGATAAACCACCAAATTAAAAGACAGAAGGTGGTGATAAAAAAGGCTTCGGTAATCGAAAATCTAATGGGCTTGGAATAAGCCCTGTAGTAATTTCCCCTTGCAAGAGAGGAAAGATATATTCTTTCTGATCTTTCAAAAACTCTAATGAAGAACAAACCGAGACTATTTCCACCAGAAGTCCACAACTCGGATAGTTTCTGCTTTTTAATCCTCCTGCTCTCTCTCGCCACTATTATCCTAAACAACTCAGAGAATGTCAGATGGATGTATCTGTATGTCAAAATGAGGATCGATAAGAAGGAGTCCGGTACTTTAAAGAACCTTAGGGTCGAGATTATATCAGAAAAACTTGTAGTAAGGATTATCAGGCTAACCGAAGATAGAGAGATTGCCACCCTCAATGTGAATGTCAGAGCATAGATCAAGCCTTCGTGAGAGACCGCCCATCCCTCAAAGATCTTTGGAGAAACTATTACGAACGTAAACAGGGTAAAAAGCCAGATCCTCGACAACAGGATTTTTGGGTTTATTTTGGATGTGAGAGTCAGGAAAATCAGAAAAGCAAGAAGCACAGAGAGCTTAATATAATCAAATGTTGTGATCGAGAGAATTATCAAAGAGAACATGAAAGGTATCTTGATCCTAGCATCGAGTTTTTGAAGTAAACCGTTTTTAAAGACGGTTTTCTCAGTGGTTAAAAAATTTTGAAAAAATTGACTTGCGGTCTTTGCACTCTGTTCGATTACCTCTATCATCTCTATCCTCTATTTATTGCCCTTTATCTCCCGGATTTTTCCTGAGCGATGCTAATTTCGCCACTCCCAACGCAAATCCAAGAGTTAAAGCGGTTCCAACCACCGCTGAGACCAAGGTTCCCGAAGCCATGTCAAGCCCCGGAACAGTATAGTCTGGAAGAATTCCAGTATACTCCTGATCGTCCTCCACACCGAGCATCTCGGCAACATTTTCAAGAGGCTCGGAATAACCCACGATCTCTGCGAGGTATGCAAAGAGTGGGGTCAGGATGATTAAAACCCCAAGAGCTATCCAGAACCTCTTCGATCCCATCATGATACCACCTTCGATCTTGTGTAGATTATCTCAGGTCTCGAGTCAGTGATATATGTTATTAGTCCGCCGGTTATTATTCCCTCTATAATCCCAAGCACAGCATGCCAGAAACCCATAACCGGAACCGTAACACCGATAGAATACTGGAAGGAACTCGAAATCCCTATCTCCAATCCAGCAAATACTGCTGCAAGCGTTATACCGAGCCATCCAGCGATTGCAGAACTTAGGAAGACTCCTCTCCTCTCGAGCAGTTTGTAGATATAGTATCCTACGAAGACATCAACAACCGCCATATTCCACAAGTTAGCTCCAAGCGCGGTTATACCTCCATCTCCGAAAACCAGAGCCTGAATTATGAGTACCGATGCCATTGCAATCGAGCCAGCATATGGTCCGAGAATTATTCCTGCAAAAGCACCTCCAACAAAGTGGGCTGAGGTGCCTCCAACAATCGGCCAGTTTAGCATTTGTGCTGCAAATATTGCGGATGCAACCATGCCTACCAGTGGAGCTCTCTTCTCCTGCAATTCTTTCCCCGCTTTAAAAAAGGATAATACTATCACAACCAAAGAGAGCAGGAAAAACAATCCCGCTATACTCAAATCGAGATAACCATCGGGAATGTGCATTACCTCACCTCCTTGTTACTAATTTTTAGTTTAGTGTTACTTATTAATAAATTTTTCCATAAATGGTATTAAATAAAAGTACGGACATTTCATCCACAAAAATTAAACCACGATCAAATAAAATAAATAATATCAGGCTCAAAAGAGCCTAAAAGAGGCTGAAGATTATTTGCTCAGGTATATTTCAATTGTAGAGACATTCAGTTGTCTTCCCTGAGCGGAATCAAGTTCTTCCGTGTCAATTTTTATCTGATCCACTTTCACATTCGGAAGGAATCTGTTTCTCACGATCTCTGCTACATCAACCGCTCTGCTGATGGCTCTCCCTCTTGCCTTAATCACTACATTCCCAACTCCCTCATTGAACTGGGTTATTGTAGCCAAAACATAGTTCATTACAGGTTTATTGCCGACGAAGACTACATGCTCCTCTGCCATATCTGTATCACCTCGAAGTAAACACATTATTTCCGCTATTTAAACTTTGCTGGATTTGTAAAATAAATTGTTAAAAATAGTTATTTCAGATGATATTTGAGGGTGATTAAGGGATTACGAGAAGCATTAATCGATCCTCCGTAAACTTAATTAAATCCATGAAAGAAGAGGAGGAATGCTGGAAATGGTGATTGTATGAAGTTTGATGATATCGGAAGCTTTCCCCTTCCAGAAGGAATCGATAGAAGATGGGTTGAGAATAATTTGAACTCGAAGGAATTCGAAGAGATGTGTCAGAGAGCATTCATAATGAAGGTTAAGGCGGGAGTTGAGGTTGCCAATTATCCACAATTCAGGGACATGGTGGAGATGTTCCTCGAGCTGATCAGAGACACTGCATTTCAGGAATCCGCTTACCTTATAAAAAAGGAGCATGCAATTATTCCGGAATTAAAAGCTCTTGAAGGAATTAACTACTCCGGAGAAGTCAGGATTTGCATAACCGGTCCGTTTGAGATCTATCTCAAAGAGTTCGGAAGTGTGATTTACGATGATGTTCTTGCATCCATATCAAGATCCTTATCAAGATTCGTGAAGAATTCGTTGAACTCAAAACTGAACATTACATGCATAAGCATTGACGATCCAAGTCTCGGGTTGAACCCAGAGCTCCAGCCCACAGCCGAGCAAATTGAACTTGCTTACGAGAACTTCGACTTCGATGTTGATGTCCAACTGCATCTGCATGCCCCTCTTTACTACACCAGATTCCTCGAGGTGGAGACTATAGATGTCATAGGCATAGAGACCGCAAAGGACGAGAGGGCTATAGATTTCGTTGATGCTGAAGAGCTTGAATCCCACGATAAGGGAGTTAGAATCGGAGTCTCGAGGACAGATATAGATTCATTAATCGCAGAGTTCAATCAAAAATACGGTGTTAATGCTTGGAAGGATGAGAATCTAATTTTAAAAGCAATAGACGAATTTGAGAGCCCGGAAAAAATACTCGAAAGAATTGAAAGAGCATATAACATGTTCGGAGATAGTCTGAAGTACATAGGTCCTGATTGTGGACTCGGTGGATTTCCATCCCAGAGAGTTGCGGTAAAACTCCTTGAAAACATATCACATGCACTGAAAGAAATGAGGGAGAGATGGTAGGATGGACTACCTCAGTTTCTTCATAACCGCTTTTACGACGATATTCATCATAGTAGACCCTCCCGGAAATATCCCCATGTTCATCGCGGTAACGGAACCATTATCGAATGAAGAGAGAAACAGAATATCAAAAAAAGCGGTCCTAATTGCTACGACGATGCTGATAGCTGTGACCGTGACCGGTGGCTACATCCTTGATTTCTTCAAGGTTACGGTTGATGCCTTAAAAATTGCGGGTGGAATTCTTCTCTTCACAGTTTCCGTAGACATACTTCTCGGCAGTAGGAGGAGAGAAACCTATGTCGAGAAAGGTAAAGAAAGCATAGACATAGATTCTCTCGCGGTGTTTCCGATTGCTCTTCCACTATACACGGGTCCGGGTGCAATAACCGCTGCAATAGTATTGTACTCATCGGCAGAGACGGTAATAATGAAGCTAATGGTTATTGCAGGAATAGTCCTGACATATCTCATCGTAAGGCTTACTCATGTTTACAGCAACCAAATAATAAGGATACTTGGAAAAAGCGGTTCAGATATTGTCGCGAGATTAATGGCAATCTTCCTCGCAGCAATCGCGGTAGAGTACTTCTTCTCAGGACTTGAAGGGAAAATGCAGTCCATAATATGGTGATCCCCATGGGAAGAAAGTATCCAGACTACCCGTATGTTGGGACGGGAGCAGTAATAATTGATGATGGTAAAATACTCCTTGTTAAGAGAGCAAATGAACCCAATAGAGGATTTTGGAGCGTTCCCGGTGGAGTTGTGAGGCTCGGAGAGACCCTACACTCAGCACTCATAAGAGAGGTAAAAGAGGAAACAGGTCTCGACATAGAGGTAAAGGACATAGCTTGTGTCAGTGAGGAGATCTTCAGGAACGGCGACATAAAATTCCACTACATCATTATTGACTTTTTCGCGGAAGTAAAGTCTGGAGAGCTTAAGGCGGGAAGCGATGCCATGGATGCGAAGTGGTTCACATTCGATGAAGTCGAGAGAATCCAAGCGGTTGAGTTCATAAAGAAGTTCGTGAGAAGGCTGAAAAACAAAGAAGAGGGCATATTTTTAAAATAATATCCACAACTATGATCGTAAAAGGTTACAATTCTATTAAAGAGGCTCTTAAAACGAGGAGATTGAACAAAGTATACTACAACCCCAAATCAGGAAACAAAATCTTATCCCTCGTTAAGGAGTGTAAGAAAAAAGGAGTACCGGTATACCCAAAAAACATCTCCGGAATAGAAGGTGAGATTTCGCCGATAGAGTACTTCGAATTCGACAGGATTCTCGAGAGGGCTTTGAAGAACCAATCACCCATCGTCATCCTTGATAGATTGAAGGATCCATCCAACCTCGGATCGATTGTCAGAACTTCCGAGTTTTTCGGGTGTGCGGGTGTTGTGATATCGAAGAGGAGGTGCGTGAGCGTGACCGAGACAGTCATTAAGGTCTCTACTGGGGCGATATTTCACATTCCAATTGCAAGAGAGGAGAACCTTGTGAATTGCATAAAAAAACTGAAAAACTCGGGGATACACGTGATCGGAGTTGAGGTTGGGGGGAGAGATATCGGTGAGATAGATCTAACCCCCCCAGTCGCATTTGTTTTCGGAGAGGAAGACAGAGGACTATCAAATCCAATAAAAAAGCACTGTGATGAGATTGCAGGCATAAAAGGATTTGGAAAAGTTGGCTCTCTGAATGTCTCAACCGCGGTAGCAATAGTTCTTTTCGAATCCTCTAAGAATAGGAAACCTTACAACAACAAACAAGAAAAGGGACAAAAAAGATAAAATACCCGCAAATAGTATTTAACCCGGGTGGATGTATGGATATCGAGGGGTTTGCAAGGAGAATGCTGAAAAAGATGGGTGATGAAAAGGTCATTCAATCCCTTGCGGAAAGGATTTCCGAGATAAAGGGTTGGAGCTTGGAAAAATCAAAGAAGTGGGCTGAAGCAGTGGTATTGGAAGTGAAGAATGCAGAATCAAAGAGCAATTTTATTCTCGAGTATCACAGATCCGGAGTAACCATGGGTGAATTTGGAGTGGGAAGCAGGGGCAAGGGAGATTTCTATGTGCACAAGAAAATTGCAGAGGTGATTGGAGACGGCAAAATTTCCACAACCATACTCTCCACAAAAGACTTAGATGATGCAGGAGTTGTTAAGGTTGGAGATCTCTACATCTCTGTTGCAATTGATGGAATACATTCAAGATTGAGCGAATTTCCATTTATCGCAGGATTCCATGTAACAAGGGCTGCGATGAGAGATATTTATGTGATGGGTTCTCAGCCGATAGCAGTTTTCTCGGACATACACATCGCGGATGACGGAGATGTTTCCAAGATATTCGACCACATTGCGGGAATCTCGACTGTGTGTGACCTCACCAAAGTGCCATTAGTGAGCGGTAGCACACTGAGAATAGGAGGAGACATGGTAATCGGAGAGAGGATGACCGGTGGTGTTGGTTGTGTGGGTGTCTCAACCCAGATAACACCAAGAAAAAATGCCAAAGAAGGGGATGTGATCCTTCTAACCGAGGGTGCGGGAGGAGGTACAATTGTCACAACAGCCATATACTACGGCAGACACGAAATAATTGAGCACACACTGAACATCGATTTTCTAAATGCTTGCTCCGCTCTTTTCAGAAAGAACCTAATAGGTAAGATTCACTCCATGAGTGATGTTACGAACGGAGGCATAAGAGGGGATGCGGAGGAGATCTCATCCGTTTCTCACAAAGCTATCGTTTTTGACGGTGAAGAAGTTAGAAAGGCTGTTAATCCAGAAGTCCTGCAAATGCTTGAAGAGCTTGAAATCGACTTCATGGGAGTGTCAATTGACTCCCTAATGATAATATGTCCCCGAAACAGTGTTGAAGAGATAAAAGAGGCTATAAGAGGTGCGGGTGTTAAAGTATATCAAGTCGGCTGGGTTGAAAGTGGTGAAGGTGCTTACATGCTGGAGGACGGTAAAAAAAGACCAATTAAGCCCAGATTCAGAGAATCCGCATACACTCCCATAAAAAAGGTGGTTGGAGAGGCAACACCACCAGACTTTGAGGAGATGAGAGCGAGAGTGGACAAAGCTGTTGAATCTGCTATAAAGAAGAAAAAACTCGTGATAGAGAAATTGAGTAAAAAATCAGGAGTAACCAAGAGTGAAGAACTATCAAAAGGTTGAAAAACGGAAAGCATCCCTTACCATCCTGTGCGGAAGATTATCGAAGATCCCACCTATAGCTCGGATCCCGAAAAATGTACTTCTCAACCAGCATCTTCTCGGGTTTTACATCGTACAGATTTGCGATACTCAGAACCATAAATAAAACATCGCACAGTTCTTCCTCAACTCCATCTCTATCCTGTTTTCTCACAGCTTCTGCAAGCTCACCCACCTCTTCAAACAGTACAGACAATAAAAAGAGATCTCCGGACTCCCTGTCAACCTCATAGTATTTCTCCCTGAGTTTAGCTCTTATGTCATCAAGCTCCATGAAATGACATCTCAAGATAATTTTAAATATCTTATTGCTCAATTTTGAACTCGTAATGACCGAATTACAAATCGAATCAGATTCAGGCTCAGAATCAGATATAGACGATAAAGAAGATACAGAAATTGGAGAAAACGATTTCGACTATGTTCTGATGGGTTGCGGTAGCTTTGGCTTCAGTGTGCTTAAAGAGCTACAGAAAAGGGGAAAAAGAGTTCTTGCTGTTGATTCATCAAAGGAGCGAGTTGAGGTACTTAAAGATCAGGACTACAATGCAGTCATAGGAGATATCTCGGATGAGGATTTCCTTCTATCTTTCGATTACAATAAAATAAATGTCGTCTTCGTGCTTACACCAAATCACGAGCTTAACAAGAGAGTTATAACAAAAATTAGGTCCATCTCGAGGTCCGTGTTCATCATTGCAAGGGCACCAAGCTCAAAGGAGAAGGAAGAACTCGAGTTCGCAGGAGCGGATGCAGTGATAACACCCTCCATAGCCATGACAAAAATGGCTGTTGAAACGCTAAACAGGCTCGAAACTTTGAGGAGGGTTAGAAACTTCAAAGAGGTTCTCAACAGCATGAAGGACAGCAGACTTGCCATTTTCACTCACGACAATCCCGATCCAGATGCGCTCTCATCGGCGATGGCTTTGAAGGAGATCGCCAAGAACATGGGGATAGAGGCGGATATAATATACTTCGGAGAGATCTCCCATCAGGAGAACAAGGCGATGGTCAACCTCCTGAACATCGAGGTCATAAAGGGAGATGAGGTTGATCTATCCAAGTACCAAAAATTTGCCCTCGTAGATTCCTCCGCAATCGGTGTGAACAACTCGATCCCGAAGAGTATAACCCTCAACATAGTTATAGATCACCACCCCGCGGAGAATGTAAAAGCTGAATTCGTTGACATACGGGAGAATGTCGGCTCCACAGCGACAATAATGACCAACTACATGGTTGAACTGAATATGGTTCCGAGTAGAATACTCGCAACCGCGTTATTCTTTGGAATAAAAAGTGAAACTGACGAGTTCAAGAGAAATGCGAGAACTCAAGACTTCTTAGCATCCGCAACCCTCTACCCGTATGTTGATCATGACCTCATAGAGAAAATGGAGGGTCCAGCCATATCATACGAGACTCTCGATGTCCTCGGTACCGCGATAAAAAACAGAGAGGTCTATCCACCAGTACTGATCTCATTTGCAGGGTTCATAAATGAGAAGGATGCCATCACGCAGGCAGCAGATTACTTGCTCAAGCTCGAAGGTATTTCAACCGTGCTCGTATTCGGTGTGGTGAAAGATGTCGTTCACCTGTCTGCGAGGAACATCGATGTCAGGATCAACATCGGCGATATCCTGAGAAGGGCTTTCGGAGATGTTGGGAGTGCAGGGGGACATGCTCATTCAGCAGGAGGACAGATTCCGCTCGGAATTTTTGGTGAGATCACGGAAAAAGATGTTCTTAGTAGATTAATCAAAGAGGCGGTTAAGAAAAGATTTCTCAACGCCCTCGGTATTGAGGGTTCTGAATGATCTTCCGTGGAGGTAAATTAAGTGTTAAATTGAGTGCATAGAAGTGTATAGATACTTTTAAATAACGCTCAAGTAAAGTGCACTTTCACAAGATTATGCCCCTGATAGGAAGTGAGGATTATGAGTAAGATCAGAAAAATGCAGGTAAGAAAAACAAATCCGAACCTAATCAGACTAATTGATGAACTCCTTGAAAGCAGTGTGAAGAACGATGCAAAAATTTGGAGAGAGATAGCAGAGATGCTGTCAAAACCGAAAAGAAAGCAGGCAGAGGTAAACATTTCAAAGATTCAGAGGTACTCCAAGGAAGGAGAAACTATAATCGTTCCGGGGAAGGTTCTTGGAACAGGCAACATCTCAAAACCGGTAACAGTCTCAGCTTTAGCATTTTCGGAGAGAGCAAGAGAGAAAATAGAGTCTGCGGGAGGAAAGTGCATAGATATTCTCCAGCTGGTGAGGGAGAATCCGAAAGGTAGCGGAGTTAGGATAATGGTTTAGATGAAATGTTCAGATACGAGGTGAGAAATGTGGTTGTAAATGTCAAAAGAATCCTTGACAATTTGGGAGATTTCACAGTCATCAATGCTGAAGGGCATGTGCTCGGTAGACTCTCAAGCATAATTGCGAAAAGATTGCTGAACGGAGAGAAAATAGTTGTCGTAAATGCAGAGAAGGCTGTTGTCACAGGAGAGAGATCGATGATCTTCCAGAGATACAAAGACAAGCTCGATAGAGGTAGCAAGGAGAAGGGCCCATATTATCCGCGACATCCAGAAAGGATATTCAAGAGAACGGTGAGAGGAATGATTCCTTGGAAAAGCAAAAGAGGTAGAGAGGCTTACAGAAACCTGAAGGTTTTCGTAGGTGTTCCCGAGGAGATCAACAAGGAATTCGAGGTGGTTGAGAATGCTCTACTTGAGAAGGTTTCAAAAACCGAAAAATATGTTACTGTTGGGGAGATTAGCAAATTCCTTGGATACAATTTTGAGGTGGAAACATGAAGATCGTTCTAACAAGCGGTAAAAGGAAGACTGCAATAGCAAGAGCGACAATAAGACCGGGAAAAGGTAGAGTAAGAATTAACAAGGTTCCGGTCGAATTGTATAATCCCGAAATGGCAAGAGACATGATTATGGAACCCCTCATAATGGCAAAAGAACTTGCAAGCAAGGTTGACATCGATGTGAATATCAGTGGTGGAGGAGTGATGAGTCAGGCTGAGGCTGCGAGAACCGCCATTGCAAGAGCTCTTGTGGAGTGGAGCGGAGATGAGGAGTTGAGAAAAGTTTACCTTGAATACGACAGAACTCTTCTCGTAAACGATGTGAGAAGAAAAGAGCCAAAGAAGCAGATGGGAAGAGGGGCAAGAAAAAGAAGGCAGACTTCATACAGATAACCTCTTTATTTTAAAAGGTGTGGTTATGTTTCCGATAAGATGTTTCACATGCGGAAAGGTTATAGGTCATCTCTGGGAAGAATATAACAGAAAACTCGAGGAAGGAAAAACTAAGAAAGAAGCTCTTGACGAACTTGGAATTGAAAGATATTGCTGTAGAAGAATGTTTCTAACATACAAATCAGTTATAAAAGAACTATCGAAATTTAAGGGGGCCGTGGGGTAGCCTGGTCATCCTGCGGCGTTCGGGACGCCGTTACCCGAGTTCAAATCTCGGCGGCCCCATGAATTGAAGGGGTGGTTAATACGGCAAGAGCAAAGTCAAAAAAGGTTAAATTCCCGTTTGAATACACTCGATTTGAAAAAGCCAGAATAATCGGAGCGAGAGCACTACAAATAGCAATGGGTGCTCCCATCCTCATAAATACCGACAAAACTGAGCCATTAGATATTGCAAGAGAGGAATTCGATAAGGGTGCAATCCCGATCACGGTAAGAAGAAAAAGCGACAGATTTGTATGGCTCGACAACAGCGATTTGTTCTGATTGAAATGATGAGGTGTTATAGATGATAATCGAAGATTTAATTTACAGGGTTGTTTTTGACAGCAGAGGAAACAAAACAGTCGAGTGCGAAGTTTTTTCCGAAGATTTTGTTGGTTCCGCTATTGCTCCCGCCGGAGCCTCAACTGGAAGTGAAGAGGCTATTGCGAAAGATGTTTCTCACCTCGAGGAGATACAGGAGAAGGTTTCAAGAGCCCTTATTGGCATGAGTGTTTTTGATCAAGTTTCCGTTGATGAGACTTTGAGAGAGATCGACGGTACCGAAAACTTTTCTGAGATAGGCGGTAACTTTGCAATAACCGCAAGCTTAGCGGTTGCAAAACTTGCGTCTCAAATTTCAGGTTTTCCGCTCTACATGTACCTCGGAGGTGCGTATGCCTTAGAGCTTCCGTACCCCCTCGGAAATGTGATCGGTGGAGGGGCTCATGCAGAGGGATCGACAAACATACAGGAGTTTCTCGTAATCCCTGTTGGCGCAAAAGACTTCCTCACCGCTCAAACCGCAAATGCTTTAGTCCACAAAAAGATCAAGGATGAGTTCAAGAGGAGGAACATTTTCTGTGCGAAAGGAGATGAAGGTGCGTGGGCTGGACAAATTGACGACGAATTAGCATTTGAGATAGTGAAGAGTGCTGTAGATAAAGTTGAAGATGAGTTAGGAGTGGAAATGAGGATCGGAATCGATGTCGCTGGTACAGAACTCTGGAATGGTGAGGCATATGTCTACAGAGACAGAAAACTAACTCCGGAAGAGCAGATAGCTTATATGGGGGAACTTGCAGACAGATACAACCTGTTGTACATTGAAGACCCTCTCCACGAGAATGATTTTGAGAGCTTTGCGGAGCTTACCAAATCTGTCAAATGCATGGTTTGCGGAGATGATATATTCGTCACGAATATAAGAAGAATCCAAAAAGGAATAGAAATGGGATCCGCCAACACTGTCCTTATAAAGCCAAATCAAATTGGAACTTTAACCGACACATTCAAAGCGGTCAAACTTTCGAAGGATAGTGGTATGGATGTTGTAGTCTCCCACAGAAGTGGTGAGACCGAAGATGAGACCATTGCCCATCTTAGTGTTGCATTCAACGCAACATTAATAAAGACTGGTGTTGTTGGTGGCGAGAGAATTGCCAAGCTCAATGAGCTGATAAGAATTGAGGAGAACGGGCTTACAATGGTGAGAATAAAAAGACTGTAGG
The DNA here is from genome assembly GCA_002010195.1 of Archaeoglobus sp. JdFR-32. Lineage (GTDB taxonomy): Archaea > Halobacteriota > Archaeoglobi > Archaeoglobales > Archaeoglobaceae > Archaeoglobus_A. Next base: position 2,863 of record MTMT01000104.1, on the reverse strand, counting down.
TGATTCACGATGATAAAAGGAGAAGATAAGGGAGAAAGTATGGTAAGAGAAGATGCTACATACGAGTATCTAATCCCGACGGATGAGTATCTTGCTGCAGGTGTTCATATCGGAACCCAGATCAAAAGCGGAGATATGAAGAAGTTCATCTACAAAGTAAGACCAGATGGACTTTATGTTCTCGACATAAGACAGCTCGACGAGAGACTTCGACTTGCAGGGAAGTTTCTTGCCAAGTTCAAACCTGAGAGAATACTCGTAGTTTCCGCAAGACAGTACGGACAGAAACCCGCCAAGATGTTCGCCAAGGTTGTTGGAGCGGAAGCGATTACGGGGAGATTCGTTCCCGGAACACTTACAAATCCTATGCTAAGCGAGTACCGCGAGCCAGATGTGGTGCTTGTTACAGACCCAGCTATCGATACTCAGGCGGTTAAAGAGGCAACAGATGTCGGCATACCGGTTGTTGCTCTGTGTGATTCGAACAACCAAGCTGAGAATGTTGATCTCGTGATTCCAACGAACAACAAGGGTAGAAAGGCTCTTGCTCTTGTTTACTGGCTTCTGGCGAGAGAAGTATTGAAGAACATAGGTGTTCAGGACTTTCAGTATAAGGTGGAGGATTTTGAGGCAGAGCTGTAACGAAACAATGCGGAACTGTAGAGAGACAGTAACAAAACAATGTAAAACAATTTATAACTAAACTAACTACAAACCTTTCTATTTATTTGTTCACCAGCACAATGAACCCAACTAAGTTTTGATTCCANAGACTCCAACAAACTCATCAAGCCTGGTTTGAATGTTAGCTGTTNATGTTAACCCGCTACTTCTGCGATCATACGGAACACATCCAATGTTTTACCTGCGATCCTCTCCACTTTAAAATCCAGGGAACCTCGGACACTATGAGAATAAATCCTCAGATAGCATTTCAGCTCTGCAACATCGGTGTCGTTGTACCTCTTAAAGCAATCTAAAGGATCCTCTAACGCGATTTCTGCATAGGGAATCGCCTCATACTTCCCTTCAAAGAGATCAAAGGTGAAGCATCGNTTGTATTTGTCTCCTGGCTCTATAACTCTTTCTTCAAGATTCAATGGCTTTATCAAAGGTACCTCNATTCGAATGTTTCTCGTGAGGTCGAAAACGAGCATTGCCAGCGGACTTATTCCTCCATAGTAAATAATCCTAGGGAGATTTCCCTCATAACGCATAACTGCACACAGGGTTATAGGTGATTGATTCAGCGGGGTTAAGTTGTAGATGGAGATGTCGAATGGTCTAAGGTCTTTAAGGAGTTTTACTTCCTTAACGCTAACCTCTCCGTTCCTCACGCTGACAATGTAACCTTTTGTTTTATCTTCCAACACCACCCGGTATTCTTCCGCTTTTCTGGTTGCGAGATTGTAAATTTCGTAAGCAAAGAGGGGGGTTGCATTAATTGCATAAGTTGCGTTAACCTTCGTTTTTGCAATGCGGATGATCTTTTCCTGATCTTCCACGAAAGGGGACTTTATAACTCCAAGCCTTGTTAATCTGACTGAAACGTTCTTTCCAATGTGGCACTCAGCTTTAAAACCAGAGCCACCTTTTTCCAGATATATCGTCACATCCTTTGATATATTCTTCCTGTAATAGGGTGTGCTATCGTATATCGAGTGATTCCAGTTCCTGTATCCTATTCTGGAGAGGCAGATATCGAGAATTTCATCTTCCGTGAGTTGGTTTACCTTCTTTTTCATTTTATAGTTGTAACTGAAGATTTTCGTAACACTTACGGGAGGGGAGAAGTTGAATTTGTTGATGTCAGCCCTCACCTCCTTTACCTCCCTGAAACCCCTGAGTTTCAGGATTACTGTAGCCTCGGTTTTGTTTGATTTTGTTTGGTTAATCTGCTTTTGGTTAACTTCTTTTCCATTAACCACCATCACCATCTTAACCGGATACCATCTTCCGCTCTCGTTTGCTATGCATACTTTTCTGAGTTGAATTGATTTGTTGGATGTCAAGTTAATCAGGCTAAGGTTCAAAAGGTAGCATTCTCTGCCGTTTACTTTTTCCTTCCCTTCCAGCTTTGGTTTGCAACTTTTAAGCTCCTTTACAACGAAACCAAAAAGATCTGGAGTGCGATTGATGTAGTCTATCCTTACTTCATTCCTTGATTTGTCGTAAATCCAGTGAATCGAGCCGTTGAAGCCCTCTATACTGTAGTCTCCTCTTATCAGCATCTTGTCTGGCTTCAAGAACAGAATGTGAAACTGAGCCTGAACGTATGAGTTCCCACTAACGTCAATCTGCCGAATTTCAGCCTCGTATCCCTCGATGCTTTCGTAGGTTTCGTTGATCCTTTCAATTATTTTGCTCGCTAGATGAGTTTGTTGATTTTGGTCTGTGAATGGTTGTAAACAGCCAACTGTGAAGCTGACCATCAGCAGCATCAAGGTTATTAGGGTAGTTTTAATCGGATTGTTTATTTTCATGCTTCTCCCTAAAAATAAGTAAAGATAAGAAGTTAACCGTTTACATCGAGGTATCCTAAATCTTCTTCTATGTTATCTATTGGGCTGTAATNCCCTCGTGGATTGGCACATGACCAGAAAACACCATAAATGTCTTTGCAAGCTACATTATACGTGTTATAGCACCAACTTACAACCCAGGAGTCGAGGGGGTCGTAGTAAACTGGGGCTCCGCTATCCCCATAAGTACAGGAAATTCCGCCAATCTCTACCTGATTGACAAATGTACCAATTGGACTGGGAACCGTCTTACCAACAGCACTTATAGTTCCACACATTTCACCAGTGCTTATACCACCCTTGCAAACTCTCATTCCAACAGTCTGAGAGTACATCTTGCT
>MTMT01000054.1 GCA_002010195.1 Archaeoglobus sp. JdFR-32 | reverse complement strand
AGGCAGGCGTCATAACCACTAGACCACGAGCCCCTCAGTTTAATTCTCCTGAATTTTGTATTTGAAGATTTTGGTGTATCAGTGTATCGACATTGGTTATAACATTGGTTATACACTGATACCAAAGCCATTCTCAACCGTCAAAATGGTAATTCATATCTCGAAATACAACTTTTCAACATCCCCTATCGTACTTTTATCGCCCTCCTTTACGAATTTTCCTTTTACAAGAACCGCAACCTTATCCGAGAGTTCAAGAGCCATCCTGACATTCTGCTCAACCATGAGGATGGAGAGATCTGTTTCATCTTTCATCCTCAGTAAAGACTCCCTAATCTTTTCAACAATAATTGGTGCAAGACCGAGAGAAGGTTCATCCAGCAACAGAAGATTTGGATTTGACATTAAAGCCCTTCCAATAGCAACCATCTGTTGCTCTCCACCGCTCGCTCTTTTGACTATGTGATTTCTTCTTTCTTTCAGCCTCGGAAAGAGATCGTACACGAACTCAAGCCTATCATGTCCATTCCCTTCAACACAACCGAGCAATAGATTGTCCTCCACCGTCATGTTGGGGAAGAGTTTTCTNCCTTCAGGACATACAGCGATTCCCTTCTTTATCCTCTCATGGGTCTTAAGAGACGTTATGTCCTCTCCTCTGAACCTTATCTTGCCATCGGTCTTCACAATCCCGCATATAGATTTAATGAGGGTCGTTTTCCCCGCTCCGTTTGGACCGAGGATGGCAAAAGTCTCCCCTTCCTCAATTTCAAAACTGATACCGTGGATTATCTTCGCCTTATCGTAAAACGCTCTGAGGTTTTCAACCTCTATCACCTTCACCCTCTCCCCCCGAGCCGATATATGCAGAGATTACCCGTGGATCGTTAACAACCTCATCCGGTGTGCCTTCGCACAACACCTGCCCCGCATTCAAACAAACAACCCTCTCAGCATTGTTGAACAGTTCTCTAAGTTTGTGCTCTATTATGACCATAGTAATTCCGAATTCCTTCAACCTCGATATCACTCTATGTAGTTCAAGACACTCCTTTGGGCTTAAACCTGAGAACGGCTCATCAAGAAGGAGGACTCTTGGCTTGGTTGCAACCGCTAAGGCTATTCCAAGTTTCCTCAACTCACCCTGAGGTAAATCACCAGCCCTCATCTCTCTCTTATCCCAGAGGGCAAATTCCTTCATTAACTCCAAGCTATCCGGGCTAACTGCAATAAAGTTCTCAAGAACAGTCATGTTGCTGAAAACCCTCATTATCTGGAATGTTTTCACAAGCCCAAGGGAGACTATCTTACTTGGTCTCATGCCCGTGATTTCCTTCCCGTTCAATATAACCTTACCAGATGTTGGCTTAATTTCACCAGATATTATGTTGAAAAGAGTCGTTTTTCCAGCCCCGTTTGGTCCTATAATACCGAGGATCTCTCCTTTTTTCACATAAATGCTCACATCGTCTAAAGCAACGAGTTCACCGAATTTCTTAGTTATTTTTTCAACTTCCATAATTTTCATTAATTATTGTTTTAATGTCGGAATATTTAAGTATTACTTCTATTAATTACAATTAATGATGAGGAAATTGCTAATATTGGTATTGTTGGGAGTGTTGCTTCTTGGGTGTACCCAGCAACCCACACAACCAGCTGGAAAGAAGGAAGTTGTGATTGGAGTGATTGGGCCAATGGCTTTACCAGAGGGTTCTTCCGAGAAGAATGCTGCAATGCTTGCTGTAGAGGAGATAAATGCCAAGGGCGGTATTCTCGGTGCGAAGTTAAAGCTCGTTGTTGGGGATACTAAAATAAACCCGGATACTGCCGCATCAGAGTTTAGAAGGCTTGCCACTGTAGAGAAGGCGGACATGATTACCGGAGGATTCAGTAGCGGTGTTATGAACGCTATGATGGAGGTCATGGCGGAGACCAAAACCGTGTTCCTTGCAGATGCGTCATCCCCCGGACATCCCGCGATGGTTGAGAAGGAGTATGATAAATATAAGTATTGGTTTAGAATAAGCCAGAACAACGGTACCACATTCGCGTGGGACATGGTAGAGATGATTGACTTCTTAGAGGAGAGTGGATATTCCGTCGATAGAGTTTACATAATCAGAGATGAGCATATATGGACGGATGCGGTTATGGCTGCATTAAAACCAGAATTCGAAAAGAGAGGGATAGAGATTGTAGCAGATAGAGAGGTTGGAAGGGGTTATACCGACTACGAGCCTCTCCTCCTTGAAGCTAAGGACTTAAATGCGGATCTCGTTATGCCGATACTCGCTATAGCTGGAACAGGTGATGCTCTCGCTAAGGCTTGGGGTACTTTGAAGATTCCTGCACTACTCGCAGGACACGATCTCGCCGCAATAGACTATCAATTCTACGACAAGACAAATGGTATGGCTAACTACGAGATCTTCCTCAATGACGGTGGTGCCCTTGTAACCGCATGTCCTACAGACATGTGTAAGAAATTCGTTGAGGCTTATAAAGCAAAATACGGACACTATCCAGAATCCCATCAGGCTTATGGAGCATATGATGCGGTTTATGCTTATAAGATAGCGGTAGAAGAGGCACAGAAAGCGGGAGAGAAGAACCCATTCGATCCAGATGTTGTTGTCAAGTATCTTGAAAAGCATGATACCAAGAATCCAATCGTTCTGACGAGGACGATCGCTTGGCATAAGAATCACGCCCTTGTCTGGGGCGATAAGTTCGTGAGGAATTGGATTGCCCAGTGGCAGGATGGTAAGCAGTACATAATCTCACCCAAGAATGTCGCAAATGGCGAGCTGAAGCTTCCACCTTGGGTTACAAAATAAAAAATATTTTATAAATTTTTTTATAATTTTTTTACTCCCCTAACAAAAGATTATTTGTTCTGTGCTAACATTTGACAATAATTACGGATGAGAAAGAGTATCATATTGACCCATATCCCGAATGAATTCTTAATGATTTTTCCCGAAATTTTTTTATTTTTTTAGTGAGTTATTGGAAATATGATAGATTTAATCATGAGAATACTCGTATACGGTGCGGTTTCAGGGGGCATCTGGGCTTTAGCCGCTTCTGGTTTCTCGCTAATTTTTGGAATCGGCAGAATACTCAATTTTGCTCACGGTACATTTTTCGTTTTATCAGCATACATCTGCTTCATACTGGCTAAGGATTTGGGGGTTAATTTATTCATATCATACATCATCGCGATTTTACTTGTTGGTGCCCTTGGAGTGGTTGTGTATAAGATTATGATGGCTCCCGTAAGGCATCACGAGGTCATGGTGATCATAGTCACCCTTGCCTTTGCACTTCTCGTCGAGCAGATACTCCTACTACTCTTCGGAGAACACGGATACTCCATACCGTCATTTGTAAGTGGCTCAATGGAAATAGGTGGTGTGCTTATACCCAAAACAAGAATCTTAGCATTTTTCGTTTCCATAGCAGTAATTATACTTCTTGAATATTTTATAAACAGAACAAGAACTGGAAAAATGATTTCTGCTGTTTCTCAAGACTCTGAAGCTGCAATGCTCGTAGGCATGGATGTTGAAAAGCTCTTCATGATCACAATGTTCGTCTCCGCATCCTTAGCGGGAATCGGTGGCTTACTTTTCGGCCAAGTTTTCGGTGCAAGTCCTATATTTGCGGTTAAATCTTTAATCTATGCATTCGCTATAGTTATTCTCGGAGGATTGGGTAGTGTCAGGGGGAGCATAATAGCGTCGTTCATTGTGGGATACATAATAACCACAACGATAATTCTTCTCGGTTCGAGATGGGCTGAGTTTGTGATGTTGATAACGATAATCAGCATACTGATTTTCAGACCCACGGGTTTGTTCGGGGTGGAAGAATGAGGTTGAAGATGGTAAAAGATATCAGATATCTCTCACTCGGAATACTACTTATAGTGTCCTTAACCCTACCATTTTTCCTGCCGGATGCGTATGTGTATCTCGTTGGTATGACATTCCTCTTTATAATAATGGTAGTAAGTTGGGATATAATAGTTGGCTATACTGGACAAGTTAACCTCGGTCACACGGTTTTCGTTGGAATCGGAGCATATACAACTGCACTACTTCAAGTTCCATCGAGGTTCGAGGGGACTTTTCTCCATTTTCTCTCCGCTATTCCATCACCACCCATTTACATCTCGATCATAATGGGTGGTGTTGTTTCAGCGTTCTTTGGATTCATTATAGGTGTGATTACACTGCGACTCAGAGGATACTATTTTGCCCTTGTGACCGCGGTACTTCCGCTTGTATTTATTCAACTCCTATATGTATGGTCTGATATTTTTGGAGGTGAGGAAGGTTTCTCTGTTGGATTGGAGAGGGCCTTAGCTGTTGATTCCATAGGAAAGTACTATATAGCATTCTTTACAATGGTTCTATCTGTTCTGATAATGTATTTGATCGTGAGAAGTTCCATAGGCTACAAGTTCAGGGCAATAAGAGATGATGAGACCCTTGCGGAATCGGTGGGGATCGATACCGTCAAATACAAAGTTCTATCATTCGTTATAAGCTCATTCTTCGCGGGCATAGCGGGGGCATGCGTTGTGCACTACAGAATAACTGTCGGCCCTTCTATGTTCGATATACCGCTCATGCTTCTGATAATTCTATCCGCAGTCATAGGAGGTCTCGGAACACTTTTCGGTCCAATAATCGGGGGCTTCGTGATATACTTGATGAAGAACTGGTGGCTGAAAGGGATGGTCGGGCTTTCCGATGTTGTCCCGATAAACGATGAGGTTATCCTATACATAATCCTGATAGTGGTCGCAATACTGGCTCCCGAGGGTATATGGGTGTATTCGAGAAAGATTATCGAAAAGCTCCCGATTAAATTTTTGAAAAAAGCAAAAACTACATGAGGCTTTCAGCAAAAGCCTCTATTTGGGTTTTAGCTCTCTCAATGTTCATCACTCTCGGATCGCATTGAGGTGCCTCAAGAATCAGACTTGGAACTCCCAAATTCTCGTTTAGAATATCCGCAATTGGTCGGGTGATCATGGATGTGATTCTGCATCCCGTGTTCTCGAGCAATAAAGCCCCGTCTATCTCCGCCCTTTTTGCGTTCTTCAGAATGCATTCAAGCAAATCATAAGAGCAGTTCGTGAAGTGAAGTGATCTCCTGACCATACTTTCAAACGGCTTTGAAGAGTCCGAAAGGTGAAGTGATGCATTGACATATAGGTTCAATGGAAAATTCATGCCTTTCATCTCGCAGTACTCATATAACGCCAATGAGTGCCACGGCATAATCCCAAATGTCAGAAGTCTTATTTTTTCATTAGATACTCCTTCTTTCTTTTTCACCCTCTCTTTAATTGTTGAATATGCTTTTTCTGCAAATTCTAAAGCATATTCGCTTCCAAGAACGAAAAACCCGAGGAACACCAAATCAGCTATCTCCCTCTGACTGCCCGGAGTGGGCCTAGACATCATTAACCTTGCTATCTCTATTAAAAGCTTCGATGTTTTTTCAGAGATCTCAAAAACTTTTCTAAATCTTTCTTCATCCAATCCCTCTCCGCAAACATTCTCCAAGAACCTGACCAGCCCTTTTAGTTGAGACACAGTGTAGGACACATAGTAAGGGTCCACCCACTCCGCCTCCTTCGTTAGCTCGTCAACATTCCTAACCGAATCTTCAGTCCAGTAGGGGTAGTTTACAGTATATTTCGGTATTCCAAACTTCCTCGCAAAAACCTCAGACATCTCATGGTGTGCGACGCACAAAGCTCTGGTGTCTACAATGAAGTCCGGAGGTGGCATTAAAGGTTTTGTAGCTTTTTCCGGAGAGATTATCGATCCAACGGTCGTTTTGAAATAATCGCAAAGGAAGTGTCCGTAGCCAGATGAGATGGATTCATCTATCAAATCCAAGGAGGAGCCCCGAGAGGCACAGTATGCAGAATACTGTTCCGGATATGCAGGAACTATGTCAAAAACATATATTAATTCCGACGGAGCGAACGAGAAGAACCATGCGGTTTTGTTTCCTTTCTTCAATAGCTCTTCCTGTCTCTGTAGATGCTTTCTGAACAACTCCCTGTAGAGGTTCTTATAACCCAGAGGATTCCAATCCATATCAATCACCGTAAGCCTCAATAAAAGCCTCGAGTCTCGTCTGATACTGCTCGGTCACACCAGAATCTACATCAAGGACTATTGTTGGAATATCTCGAAACTCCTCCATGATGAAGGGGCACTGATGTCCGCAAACCTCGCACCCCCTGTCACGGAGAATCACTATTCCATCAGCATTTGAAGAACTAACTTTGGACTCTATGAACTCTATCCTCTCCTTAAGGGAGTTTTCAGATGCCAAGTTACACGCACTCTGACTTAAATACCTCCTTACCAGCCCATCCAAGCTTTTTCCAGCAAATCCGGGATAGTATCCTCCCGCGGTACAAAAATCATCCGAAACTATTGCAAAGCCCATAGACTCCATGGTCTCAATCAACTCAATATTGAAGAAGTCGTTTCCAGAGAGATGCACCCTCATCCTGTAATCACCAACTCCATCCCTATCCTTAGCCTCTTCCACAATTTTCAACAGGTATTTGTTGATTTCCTCCTTCAGCATAGCTGTTGACGATAGAAGAATCTTCATCCACTCCACACCACTTATCTTGGGCTTTTCCTCACCTCTCATTGAATCCAACTCAAACAGAAACTCTCTAAATCGGTTATAAATTGAGATGGACTTGTTCAATTTGTCCTCTGATAAATCACTTCCCGTAAGTTTTTTACATAGCCTAAGAATTTCGTTTTTGTAAAACTCCTCTGCATCCCCATCCTTCTGATACGGAAGTTGGATTAGGTAGTGCCTCTCAGGTTTTAGGTAAAACAGCATGGCTGAATACAAGTGTATTTTCGTATCATCGGATGTCGAGCTTACGATTCCGGTTATGTAATCGAATTCTCCCCTTATCGCGGATTCAAAAACACCCTTTGCATATATACAAACCCACGAGGGGATTTTCGATGGAGTGTTTGAGCTTCCAATTAATCTAGATGGGATGGCTCCACACGAATGGATTGCTTCTTCAGGAACAGTATTGCAGAGGGTGCCAATGACTAGTCTGCCATCCATCTTATACCCTCTTAGATAGGATTTGGTCAAATAATTCCGATAGAGTTCTTCAATCAGCTCTTCTACCATCTATTCACCCTTTTCCATCCATTCAAGGTTTAAGCACTTTTCTGTGCTTTTTTCCTCTCCTCATCCCTCAAAACTCTTCTTAAAATTTTTCCTACTGGAGATTTTGGCAGTTCTTCTCTGAACTCAACTATTCTCGGAACCTTGTACTTAGCTAGATGCTGCTTCGCAAACTCTATAACCTCCTCCTCAGTTAGCTGTTCCCCTTCCTTCGGAACAATGAAAGCCTTTACATTCTCTCCTCTGTACGGATCCGGTACTCCTATTACCGCACATTCCTTTATTTTCGGATGCATGTACAGCACCTGTTCCACTTCAGCAGGGTAGATGTTGTAGCCTCCAGCAATAATCATGTCCTTCTTCCTGTCAACTATGAAAACATATCCATCCTCGTCCATGTAGCCAATATCTCCTGTGTAAAGCCAACCGTTAATTATGCTCTCCTTAGTCCTTTCAGGATCTTTCCAGTACTCCTTTATTATCTTCTTACTCCTCAAAACTATTTCACCAACATTTTCCTCCCCAAGGGGTAGATCCTCTCCCGATACGCTGTCAACTATCTTTATTTCCACCGATGGACATGGTAGCCCAGCACTTCCAATTTTTATTATCCCGTGAACGGGATTGCTCGTTCCAATAATCGCCGCCTCGGTTAAACCCCACTGCTCGATGACTGTGCAATCTGGCATCAATTCTTTAACCTTCCTTAACAGTTCAACCGGAACGGGTGCGGAACCGACACTTATCACCCTAACTGATGATAGATCGAAGTGCTCAACGAGTGGATGGTTTACTATCGCTACAAGATGGGTTGGCACACAATGTATCTGAGTTATACGATATGTCTCGATAGCCCTAAGCAAATCCCCGGGGTTGAAGTAAGGGAATAGAACAACCTTACACGCATTGTAGAATATATTCATGTTCGAATTCCAGATGCCGTTTCCGTGGAACATGGGCATCAACCCAGAAAAGACGTCCGAACCTTTTCTTACATCTAACATTATCGTAAAAATTTCCGCGTCAATCATTATGTTTCTGTGCGTGTATACTGCACCCTTGGGTAGTCCGGTTGTTCCTCCGGTATAGGTTAGAGATGCAACATCATCCACACTCGCATTGATTTCCGGTTCTTTCGAGCTTGCATTTTTTATCAAGTCTGTAAACAGGTGTACTCCCTCTTTCTCTTTTAAATCCTTTTCATTCTTGAACTCAAGGAATCTCTGACAGGATGGTGGGAAATAATCTTTGAGAGATGTTACAACCACATGCTCGATACCTGTTTTATCCCAGACTTCTCCAACTCTGTCGTACATAACATCCAATGTAACAATCGCCTTAGCTCCGGAATGATTCAACTGGTACTCAAGTTCCCTCGGGGTGTACATTACATTCGTGTGAACCGTTATCATACCATTCATCAGGCATGCAAAATAACCAATATTAAATTGGGGACAGTTAGGCATGAAAAAAGATATCCTGTCTCCCTTGCCCATCCCCAACTCTAAGAATGCATTTGCAAGCCTGCACACATCCCTATAAAACTCGCTGTAGGTCAGAACATTCCCATAGAAAACTATCGCATCTTTCTCAGGATGTTCCTTTGCAACTTTCCTCAAAACTTCAGGAGGAGTTTCGGATGGTTCCTCTATATCCTCTGGCCAACCGATATACGGGTACCATTTTTTCCACACCTGCATTGTATTCATCTCCTCCACGATTATTGATGAAAAATTAAAAATATACTACATATCTTTTTCCATAATTTTTACTGATAATTAGGCTAAGCTCAATCGAACTCTATCAAAACCTTTAAAACATCTGGATCGTGGCTTTCTACAAGCTTAAAGCCCTTGTCCATCTCATCGAACTTAAATCTATGTGATATCAGCTTTTTAGGCTCAACTCTCTTGTTTTCAATCAATCTAAGCATTCTTGTAAGCCTCTCCCTTCCTCCAGGGCTCATTATCGTAGTTATCGTCACCTCGGACATTCCTCCAACCCAAGCGTCAACAGGAATGTTCACATACTCTCTTCCACCATGGTACCCAACATTTGAGATAGTCCCTCCAGGCTTAACAACCCTCATACAGCTCTCAAAAGTTACTTGTGATCCAACAGCCTCAATAGCGGAGTCAATTCCAAGTTTTTTCTCACTTATCGAGAGTATCTTCTCAACAGGATCCTCCTCCTTGAAATCTATGACTAAGTCCGCTCCATAAAACTTTGCAAGCTCTTTTCTCTTGGGTATGGTCTCAACAGCAATCACATACCCTGCCCCAAGCAACCTACAACCAGCAATGCACATCAAACCTACCGGACCTGCTCCAAAAACCGCAACTATCCCTCCGGGAGGTATTCTGGCATTTTCTGCCCCCCCAATCCCCGTTGTAATTATGTCTCCGGCAAAAACTGCGGAATCGTCATCTACCGAGTCCGGAATGTGGGCAAGGTTTCCATCAGCCTGAGTTACAAGAAAATACTCCGCAAAAACTCCGTCTCTTTTAAGCTCAAACTCATGCCCACCCATAGGTCCTCCAGCATGAGACGAGTGCCCAGTTTGTGATATTGGATCGAGCCAATTCGGAGTTTTGCCACCAAGAGCGACCCTATCTCCCGGTTTGAAGTCTCTGACATGCGAACCAACCTTATAAACCACACCTACAGCCTCATGTCCGAGAGTCACATTCCTCTTATCGAGCATTGCTTTAACTCTTCCGTGAACCTCGTGAACATTTGACGTGCAGATCAGAGCCCTCGTTGTCTTTATAACAGCATCATAAGGGCCGGGTTCAGGAATTGGCTTATCCATAAATCCAACTTCGCCAACCTTCCTCATCACAAATGCCTTCATTAGAATAACATTATCTATCATGTTATATAAATTTTTGTAATGATATGCCATAGCATATCAAACTTATAACATAAATTATACATATAAAAAAATTAATTGATTACTTTTCAGTATTTGAAACTGAGAGAAAAACATAGTGGTAGCAAACGAAAAATGCAAAAAGAAATACAATAAAGAAGGAAAATTGAAACTTGTTAAAGTTTGGGTATAATCTCCTTCCCAATCAACTTTATCGACTTCTTTTTATCCGGTCCTATCGGCGAACCCGCAACAACCTGTGTTACTCCTGCTTTCGATAGCTCCTGAACCCTGTCAATGACATCATCGGGGGTTCCACTGATAGAGAATGTATCCACCATTTCATCCGTGACCGCTTTTCCTACACCGGGCCAGTCACCCTTGGTAAATGCATTGTTGAGGGCGGTTCTGACATTCTGTACATCATCCATGCTGATACCGTGCCTCTCGAATATAACATCTGGACTCCCTGCAACTATAAACGCCACAACAATCTTTGATGCATTTCTCGCCTTATCTCTATCCTTATCCACACTCATAGACGCATATGCTACCACATCGAATTCATCTCTCGACTTTCCTGCTTTTTCAAGTCCCGCATTGATGTTCTCCCTTGCGACCTCAAAGTCCTTTGGATGGGATGCGTTGATGAGTACACCATCTCCGAGTTCCGCAGATAACTGGAGCATCTTCGGTCCTTGGGCTCCGATGTATATCGGAACGCTTCCCGCCTTGAAATCAAGCCTTGCTCCGTTGAATTTAAATATCTCTCCGTCATACTTCACGGACTTTCCAGCATGCAATTCCCTTATTATTTCAACCGCCTCTCTCATTCTCTTCAGGGGTTTGACCCAATCAATCCCAATCCTTTCGAAGGTAACCTTGTCTCCAGCACCGATACCGAGAACCGCCCTTCCATTACTTATCTCGTTTATCGTCGCTATTGCTGATGCGGTTAATGCAGGGTTTATATGGTACGGGTTGGTAACCCCCGATCCTATTTTTATGGTGTCTGTCTTCAGGGCAAGGATTGTCAGCATAGAATAGACATTTCTGTTGTTGTAGTGGTCTGTTATCCACACATAATCGAACTTGCTGTCTTCCGCCAACTTAACATAGTATTCAAGCTCGTAGTACTTCATGTTCGGCACAAACTCAATTCCAAATTTCATCGTATCACCGAAGAAAGAAATTTATTAAACCAAATAATTCTTTCGATTTTTGTTAGTTGAAAGACTGTAAAGCCAATAAAAGTTAGGGGTGATACCACTCACAATCAAAATGGCATTCACCATCCAATCGATATGGTTTTATTGGTGATTAAAGAATAACACTTATGGGTTTCAGACTCCTCGACCATACCGCAGATGTAGCCTTTGAGGTTACCGCCGACTCAATTGATGAGCTTTTCGAGGACTCCGCTAAAGCCTTTTACGACAGCTTCATCTTCCTCGAGAGGTTGTCCGTTGATCTGGAGAGGGAACTTGAGCTGAGGGATACTGAAATTGACTTTTTACTATACAAATGGCTGAACGAGCTTCTATTTCTGTTGGATACCGAATTTTTCGCGGGGAAGGAGATCGATGTGAAGATAGAGAAATGCGATGGAGAGTATAACCTTAGATCCTTCATACTCGGAGGCAAGATTTCTCCTGAACTCGTAAAAACCGAGCCAAAGGCAATAACAATGCACAATTTCAGGGTTGAGAGAACGGAGAAGGGTTGGAGAGCATTCGTTGTGGTGGATATATGAGCAAAAGAAAAGATTGATCCAATAGGAGCTAATGGCTATTTACCAAGCCTTCGCATTATCTCTCTGTAAAGCCTTCCCTGAAGTCCGTGAAAAACAGAGTAACCTTCAGCCTTTCTTTGATCGATCGCTGTTGTATCAAATGATGTTAGCTCCTCGCTATAAAGAGCGAATTCCGAGAACCTCGCCACTGGTTGAGCGGTGCCTTTGTAGAGCTTCATTTTCACCCAACCAGTAACCCTTTCCTGAGTTTTGTCTATGAACGCATTGAGGGCATCGAAAAGGGGATCGTTCGTTAAACCGTAATAAACTAGTTCAGCCCACTCCTCTTCAACAAATTTCTTAAATCTGATCTCCCTCCTACTTAAAACAAGTTTTTCAAGATCCCTGTGAGCAGTTATCAGAATCGTTGCTGACGGATGTTCGTAGTTCTCCCTCGCTTTAAGCCCAAGAACTCTGTCCTCCATCATGTCCACCCTTCCGACTCCGTGCTTTCCTCCGATCTCGTTGAGTTTTTTAATGAGTGTTAGTCCATCCATTTTTTCTCCATCTATGGATACCGGTACTCCCTCTTCGAAACCGATGGTCACGAACTCCGCCTCATCCGGTGCTTTTTCAGGACTTACAGTCCAGCTAAAAATCTCTTCCGGTGGTAAGTATGACGGATCTTCGAGCTTGCCCCCCTCCACACTCCTACTCCACAAATTCTCATCTATGCTCCAAGGTTTATCCTTTGTAACTTTGATATCGATACCTTTCTCCTTAGCATACTCTATCTCCCATTCTCTCGTTAAATTAAGTTCTCTCATCGGAGCTACAACTTTGAATCCGTACTGAAGATAGATGTTCTCAAACCTAAGTTGATCGTTTCCCTTTCCGGTGCATCCGTGTGCTATTGCATCAGCATTCTCCTTCTTAGCTATTTCCACAGTTTTTTCCGCGATTATTGGGCGAGCAATCGATGTTCCGAGTACATAACCTTCATAATCACCATTAGCCTTGATAAGCATGAACAATGATTTGACGAACTCATTCTTAGCGTCAACAGTGTAGTGCTTATCCGCATATTTCCTGCCCCTCTCCTCAGCCTCAATAACATCACCCTCAGGCTGACCTATATCCACCGTAACTGTAATAACCTCTTCAAAACCATACTTCTCCTTTAAGAGGGGGATACATACTGTAGTATCCAACCCACCCGAGTACGAAAGGACTACCTTACCCATGCTCTGTCTAACATAGAATTTAATATATACTTTACCGTGCGTATCCGTATCATACTTTGGATTGCAACAAAGCAACTACGGGAACGTCTAAGATTTTCCTTCTCCCTCTCTCTCAACAACGATCTTTCCTCTTTCGGAGGGGAGTACCTCCAATTTAGCGGATTCAAATTTGATGGAGAAAGTTCTGTCCAAAACTCTATCGAGAAAGACCGCTAAAGCGGAAACCTCACTGTGAGGTTGGTTGCCAATGGAGATGTTCAAATCGCATATTTCGTACACCTCCGCCGGCATCTTTTCCGCTCCAACAACAACCAAGATCCTTTCATGCTTTTTTATCTCCTCGATTTTCTCCAGCAGAGGAATCCCATACATTGTAAGATGCACCCTCAACCCGTCAAAGTTCTTCAAAAACTCCCTCCACTTGACATGCCTAATGAAGAAGTCTCCACCCCATCTGTAAACCACATCCCTCACCGAACTGAAGAGCCTTTCATCCCTCGTGCTGAAGTATATGCCCTTGGCTCCGAATGCTCTCGCGGTTAACGCAACATGAGTTGATATTCTCTTATCTCTATCTCTTCTGTGCCCGAGTCTGAGGACGAAAACTTCCACGATGAGTTGTTATGCGGATAGCTTTTAATCTTTTTCTTTTAGGTTCAACTCGGATTTAGCCACGAATTGGCTCAAGGTATCTCAAGATCCACAATTGCAATGCATTTGCAATTGCGTCACCCTGCAATAAATTTTTTAGCCACCTCTCCTTAGTGTAGGATAATGAACTTTGAGATAATCGAAAAAGATGCGATGGGAAGAATTGGGAAACTAAAAACACCAACCGGAGTTGTAGAAACCCCCTCACTCATGCCTGTAATCAATCCCAACCTAAGATTCATCTCTGTTGAGGAGATGAGAAAGATCGGTGCGGAGATCGTGATAACCAACTCATACATAATCTACAGAAACCCAGATCTAAGAGAATATGCTATGGAGAGAGGTGTTCACGAGCTGATAGAAAGTAAACTACCCGTTATGACTGATAGTGGAAGCTATCAGCTTTTGGTATACGGGGATGTTGAGGTTAACAACAGAAGTATAGTCGAGTTNCAGAATAAGATCAAATCCGACATCNTCGTACCTCTCGACATCCCCTCACCTCCAGATTGTGGCAGAGATAGAGCGGAAAAAGACCTTGAGATAACCATAAGAAGGGAGAAAGAGGCTGTAGAAATTCATTCCGAAATTGGAGATGACAGACTGATTTCTGCCCCGATTCAGGGCTCCACTTATCCCGATTTAAGAAGGAAGAGTGCGGAATTGGCAGCAAAATTGAAAGCGGACTTCTATCCGATCGGGGGGGTTGTGCCCCTACTCGACAGCTATCGTTTTCAGGATGTTGTAAGAATCATTCTGGAGTCGAAGTCTGTCCTGCCACCCACCGCTCCAGTCCATCTTTTTGGTGCGGGGCATCCAATGGTATTCGCCATGGCTGTTGCCCTCGGATGCGACTTCTTCGACTCCGCTGCTTATGCTCTGTATGCGAAGGATGATAGATACCTTAGTGTGCATGGAACGAAAAAACTTGACGAGCTACAGTACTTCCCCTGCAGTTGTCCCGTTTGCAGTTCAATAACTCCCGCAGAGATGAAAAAACTGCCAAAAAAGGAGAGAGAGATAGAACTTGCAAAACACAACCTGTATGTGTCCTTTCAAGAGATCAGAACAATAAAACAAGCCATAAAGGAGAAAATGCTTTTCGAACTCGTTGAAACCAGAATAAAAGGTCATCCATATTTGGTAGCAGGATGGAGAGCTATAAAGGACTATATAAGCCTTCTTGACGAATATGATCCGTCTTCCAAGCAGGGATTCTTTTATACGGGTGTTGAAACGCTCTACCGACCCTCGATAAGAAGACATCAGAAAAAGATCCTCAACATCGAGCTTGAAAGGGAAAAGTACACCATATCAACTGAAAATGGAGATTTAAAGCTGATACCAGCATTTGGTGTTTCAATCGGAGAGTTTTATCCTGCGGGACACGCGGAGATTCCCGACGAAGACAATATGGAAGATGAGGCATTCTTGACCGCATTAAACGGATTGCTTGAGTTCCTCAATCACCACAGCGATAAGATGTTTACATTGAAGGTGGGAAACAGGTGGATCGAGATCATGAAACGCTACAATATAAAACTCCCTGAGAATGCCCGGTTGGAGATCGGTGAGTGATGGTACATGACAGTAACGAACGAGGAGGCAACATATCTTATCAAAAGAGATGGATGGGGCAGAATAGCAAAGATCGAGATTGAAGGTGTTGGAGAGGTTATCACTCCTGCTATACTTAAAATGGAGGATTTAAGCAAGATTGAATTTGGCTTAGTACCCTACAGCCTAAGAGAATTTGATTCTGCAACATTCGAGAAATTTAATTCCCATAACAGCTTTCTTCTTGCAACAGGGTTGTCCGCACTTCCTCCAAGAAAAATTGTTGAGCTTCTGATAGATCTAAGAATGAAGAACATCATCAAGCCACTTCTTGTTACCGGGCTTGCATTACCACAAAATCTACCATTCCTCGTCTACATAGGTGCTGATTTGTTCGATAACTCGATGGCGATAATGCTTGCCCACAAGAGGGTCTACTTCCACGAAAACGGGTTTCTAAGCTATGATAAGATGAAGTACATCCCTTGTTCGTGTAATGCATGCAATAAGCTCAAATCTGGAGATGATGATGTTGTAAGTCTTCTGAGAGAGCACAACACGAACAAACTATTCGAACAGGCAGAGCTTATTAAAGAGCTGATCAGAGAGGAAAGACTTCGGAACTTTGTTGAAGCTAAGGCAAAATTCAACCCAGATCTTACCGTGATGCTGAGAGTAGCTGACAGATTTGAGGAGTTCAACCAGAGGCTTCAGCCCAAGTTCAAAAAAAGTAAGTTGCTCCCCACAACGATGGAATCATTCGACAGATACGAAATTCGTTACTTTCTGAATAGGGTGAGCAATGTCTACACTCACAAAAGTAAATACGCCCTAATTCTACCGTGCTCCGCGAGAAAACCCTACTTGCTATCAAAAACTCACAGAATTATCAGAAACAGCTTGGGAAAACTGATATCAAGGGTGAACGAGATAATCGTATCCTCTCCCTTGGTTGTTCCGAGAGAGTTTGAGCTTCTGTATCCTGCTATCAACTACGACACCCCCGTTACTGGAGTTTGGAGTGATGAGGAGATTGACTTTGTTGCAAAACACCTCTCCAAGCTTTTAGGAGGCTTCGAAGTGATAATAGCCCATGTAGAGGGTGGCTACAAAGAGGTTGTGAAGAGGGCGGTTGAAGAGGACGATGACAAAGAGGTAATATTCACCGCCTCAGGAAGCATTACATCAAAAGATTCGCTCAGAAACCTACGAAAAGAGCTTGAAAGTCTACCAGAGGATTTATCCACCCCGTTGAGCCTTTTAAATCTCCGTATTCTGGAGAGCATGCTTAAGTACCAATACGATGTCAGGATCGATTTAGAGGGGGTGAAAGTTAGGGGGAAGTATCCCAAACTCGAGTTCCACAGAGACGGTGTGAGAATCGCAAGAGTTGACACAAACTACGGACTGCTCGAAGTAGATATCCCACTCGCGGAATATCTTGCAGAGCAGAGAATATACTGTGTTGAAATAGACGACTTCGAACCATCTGGTACGATTTTCTCCGGAGGAGTTCTGAATGCTGACCGTAGGATCAGACCAAATGATGTTGTTGTGTTCAAGAACGACTTCGTTATAGGTGTTGGCAGAGCATTCATGTCTGGAGAAGAGATGGTCTTATCTTCCAAAGGTATCGCAATTGAAGTTAAAAGGAAGAAGAGGTCAGAAGAATAGAAAAATAGAGGGAGGAGGTAACCAGAGTCAATGCTGATGAAACCTGAAACAGTTTTATAAACTAACCCACCTACTATATAACATGCGAATTGAATTGATATTCTTGGGAGTCGCGATGATAATGGTGGGAGCCACATTAATTGCTTCTGAGTCTGCTGGAGTGGGAGTGGGTGGGGTGATATTCATAGGACCGATACCGATCGGATTTGGATCGTCACCCGAGTTCGTTCAATACGCATTGATATTCGGGATAATCATATACCTCATTTCCTTCATCCTCCTCAGAAAGTAATGTAGAAGGTGATATGATGGAAATCGGATACCTGCTAATATTCATAGGGATGATCCTTGTTTTTATTGGACTGATCTATCCCACGAGATACGAACAGTACGGAAAGGAACCTTACGAAGGATATGAAAGAAAATACGAAATGAGAGAATACGACAGATACAAAATGAAATACACACAAGAAGAGTACGATCAAACCGAGAAGAGGGAATCCAGAGTTAAAGCGGGAGGCATAATCATGATCGGTCCCATACCCATCATATTCGGGGATGCTAAGCTCACATTCTATCTCGCAATCCTCGCAGTAGTTTTAATGATCTTCGGATTTCTGTTCATGATACTGTAGAGGTGGTTGTTTAATGAGGAAGGATATCTTTTATTTTGAGAAACCCGGCAAGCAGAACACCGACGAGACCCTAAGGCTCGCAATAAGAAGAGCGGAAGAACTTGGGTTGAGATATATCGTGGTTGCATCCTCTACCGGAGATACTGCCAAAAAACTCATAGATATGCTCGAGAACAAAGACATCCATGCAGTTGTTGTGACATATCACAGGGGATTCTACAGAGAAGGAGAGGATTCCATGGATGAGAAGACCGAAGAATATATAAGAGAGCGTGCAACCCTTGTCAAGCAATCCCATATTCTCTCAGGTCTTGAGAGGAGTATTTCAAGAAAGCTTGGAGGTGTCTCAAGAACTGAAGCTATTGCAGAGGCTCTTCGATCTCTTTTCGGACACGGTCTAAAGGTTTGTGTTGAGATAGCGATAATGGCATCGGATAGCGGAGCAATACCGATAGAGGAGGTCGTATCCATAGGAGGCAGAGGGAGGGGTGCGGATACCGCGGTTGTTCTTCGCCCCGCTCACATGAACAACTTCTTCGACATGCAGATAAAGGAGATAATCTGCATGCCGAGAGAGAAAAGATAGTGTTGAGGTGCAAAAATGAGGCTTCTGTTCATTACATCCAATGAGGGGAAGTTCAGGGAGGTTAAAGAGATAGGAAAAGGATACGGACACGAGATCGAGTGGCTGAGAATAGAGTATGAGGAACTACAGGGAAATACTATCGAAGAGATCGCAAAAAAAAGTGCAGACCTGCTATCCAAAGAAGTGAAAAAGCCCTTCTTCCTTGAAGACAGTGGACTCGTCATACATGCTCTGAACGGTTTTCCCGGACCCTACTCATCGTATGTTTTCAAAACAATCGGCAATAAAGGAATAATCAAACTCATGGATGGTGTCGAGAACAGACGAGCCAAATTTATTGCGGTAATAGCATATTTTGATGGCAAAGATGTGAAAACATTCAAAGGAGAAGTGGAGGGAGAGATAGCTACCGAGATGAGAGGTGAGCACGGATTCGGCTATGATCCAATTTTCCTGTACAATGGCAGAACATTTGCCGAGATGGGAGATGAAAAGAACCTTGTATCCCACAGAAGAAGAGCTTTAGAGGTTTTCTTCTCATCCATAGGTTGATGAACAAGCGTCTCACAGCCCGGACAGTTCAGCCCACTTATCTTCGTTCTCAAAAACTCTAACCTTCACAAGCGTTAAACCCCTGCTCTCAAGCTTCTTATTTAACCTCCCGAATACATTCATGCATATGTGCTCGGATGTCGGAATCTCCATAATATCATTCAACAGCCTGTGGTCGTATTCATCCAGAACTTCTTTCAGCATTTTTTTCAAATCGTAGAAGTCCATGACCATCCCATCCTTCAGCTCCCCCTCTACCTCCACTTCCACCCTAAAGTTATGTCCGTGAACTTTGCCACACTTCCAGTGACCCGGTATGAAATGGGCGGAACTAAATGTTTCCGATACACCTATCCTCATCCTCATATCCACACACCTTCTACTACCTCACCTTTAGGTATTTATGAATCTGTGGTATGACCCTCGTATCCTTTATATCCATCATCTCCTTCTGTAATCTTAATATATTTTCAATCCCGCATCCATATACTGGCTGTAAAACAAAGCACCTCACATACTTATCAATTTCGCTTACGGAACTAATAATCTCCTCAAAATCGAAGTCATCCGGAAGAATTATCTTGCAAAATGTCACTCTTTTAGATGTGTTCCTCAAAATTCTGAATGTTTTTATCGTTTTCTCCAAAACATCATCGTAATTTGAGATTCCACTCTCTCTAACCTTCAAATCACCCGCGACATAGTCAACAAACCTCAACTTCTTTGCTTTTTCAGGTAGTGACATGTTCGTCTCGAGGTATATCGGCTTTTCAACATTCAACGCCCTGATGAAGTCTGCATACAACAAAGGCTCTCCACCCGTAAAACACACGGAATGTATTCTATCCGTGGACTCTACCCTGCCCCTAACATAGCTTAAAGATACCGGGTTTTTTATTATGATCTTGGCTGTGTAATCCGTGCATTGCTCTCTTGGTTTCGTATCACAATAGTAGCAGTTCAAATTACACTCCCTGAATCTCACGAACAACTGCCTAACCCCTGCAAGGATTCCCTCTCCCTGTATCGATGTGAAGATTTCTGAAATGTTGGCTTGCTTGGAGGGTTGCATGAAGAGATAATAAGGCCGACTATTAATTTGATTTGTCTTTTTGCTCCTTGACTCTTCACCCCACACCGCTCTCGTCGGAGTTCAAAAACTCGTCCGTTCAAGATCTTCATCGGATTCCGATACCGCCCTTGCGAGACACCACCATAAGCTAAGGCACTGCAAAAAGTTTTTAAGTTGCAATCAACTTGGTTTTTGAAAGGTGATGTTCATGGCAAGAATGCATGCAAGAAGAAGAGGTAGCTCAGGATCAAAAAGGGTTTACCGTGATTCTCCTCCCGAATGGATAGATCTCACTCCAGAAGAAGTTGAAAAGAAGATAATCGAGTTATACAAAGATGGATACGAGCCAAGCATGATCGGTATGATCCTGCGAGATAGATACGGCATACCATCCGTAAGACAGGTTACCGGCAAGAAACTTGTGCAACTTCTCAAAGAGAAGGGTGTCAAAATAGAATACCCTGAAGACCTAAAAGCCCTGATAAACAAGGCATTGAACCTTAGAAAGCATCTGGAGAGTCACAAGAAGGATTTACACAACAAGAGAGGTTTACAGTTGATTGAAGCCAAAATCTGGAGACTCTCGAAGTACTACAAGGAAAAAGGTATCCTTCCACCAGACTGGAAGTACGACCCAGAAAAGCTGAGAATCGCCCTTAGAAAATAACTTCAAGACCTTTAAAATCTTCTAATTTTATAGCTGATTTTAATTTTAAGACTGAAGTTAACTTACTCCAGAACCCTTCTCAGGAACCATACCTCCATTTTAATACAGCTCTGTGCCTCACACTCGAATTCTCTGCAACCGAAACAAGGTGGAAGACCCGTCAAATCTTCCATTCTTTCCATTATTTCCTGTAAACTCAGGTCTTCCTCCTTTTCTTCCTCTATTTCAGCATCTGCAGGGACTATCTTGAATGTTTTTACTCCATCAACAACAACCTCAATCCTCCTGATAATGTCCTCTTTCTCGAGTTTCCTCAAAATTCTTGAACATTTACTGCTATCTATTTTTAACTCCTTCCACAAATCTTTTTGAAGAATAGATCCTTTTTTTTCGAGAATTTGAATTATCTCATCTCTGGTATCCATTCTCTATTACACCTTATTCGTATGGCTGGATCAAGATGACATTGTTTCCTCTGAGAACAATATGTCCGAGATTTCTAACCTTCTCATTGTCTCTGTATTCCACCGCATTGCTCAAATGGAGGTTCATGTAGTCATCCACACTCTCCAATCGCCCCACAAGGTCGCTTTCCTCTCCCTTCATTTCAACCCTGATCATTTTTCCAATCAAAGTTCTCACCATTTGGTTTGGAAGCATTTTTGATCACCCCATTTTTCCATGATTTATCAAATCTTTTTCTTCAAATTTTTCCTACATTTTGAGTTTAGTTTACCAAATATTTTAGTATTGTGGTGTTTGTGCAGAACATTGAACAGAAACTTTAATTTTTCGTTTTCGTAGTGCTGAGACAAACCCAGAGTCAAACCAAATGCAAAAGCAAACCAAAACAAAAGATGTATATACAAGGCAAATAACCAACCCATATGAGGGTTGTTGTAACCGGAGGAGCAGGATTCATAGGCAGTCATGTTGTTGATAGGTTGGTTGAGGAAGGAAAAGAGGTTACGGTTATCGATAACCTCTCATCAGGTAGAGAAGACTACATAAACAGCTCTGCAGAGTTTATCAAGCTTGATCTCCTAAATGCCGAAAAACTCGATTTTTCGGGGGTTGAGGAGGTCTGGCATATCGCAGCAAACCCCGATGTCAGGGTCGGTTCGGTATCTCCCGAAAAGATATACCACAATAACATCCAAGCGACATTCAATGTTCTGAATGCGATGAGAAAGGCCAAGGTGAGCAAAATAATCTTCACCTCAACATCAACGGTTTACGGTGAGGCTGAGGTTATACCAACCCCTGAATCCCACCCTACCAACCCGATATCCATCTACGGTGCTTCAAAACTCGCCTGTGAAGCTTTGATTTCATCCTACTGCCATACATTCGACATGAATTGCTGGATTTATAGATTCGCAAATGTCATAGGCAGGAGAAGCACGCATGGAGTGATATACGACTTTATCATGAAACTAAAAAAAGATCCAAAGAGATTGGAGATCCTCGGCGACGGAGAGCAGAACAAATCCTATGTTTACATCGACGACTGCATCTCAGCGATGTTTTATGGACTTAAAAGTGAAGAGAGGGTAAACATTTTCAACATAGGAAGTGATGACCAGATAAAAGTGAAAAGAATTGCAGAAATCGTCGCAAACGCAATGGGTTTAACACCCAAGTTTGAGTTCACAGGGGGCAAACGAGGATGGAGAGGTGATGTGCCAGTAATGCTACTTTCAAGCGATAAACTGAAAAAACTCGGGTGGAGAGCAAAATACAACTCCGAATCGGCGGTTAAAAAAGCGGTTAATGATTTGTTGGATGAAATGAAATTGCGTTTTTAATTTTATTCGTGCGGTTTCGTAGCCTTCCATCCGCCCCATTCAGTCTTAATCTCAAAACTTTAAAAAAGTGTTAATCCTCCAGCCTTAGAGTCTTTATGTCCTCCGAACCAAGAAATATTCTCTCTATATCTACACCATGCGTTTCCTTCACAACATTCAACACAATCATGGTGTATGTTTTCACAACATGTTCCATTCCCGCAACTTTCTTAACGAATGCATTGAGAGTTTCCCTATCTCTGAACTTTGCGACGAGCATCATATCGAACTCACCGGTAACATCATAGAGAGCGGTTACATTCGGTTCCTTCGCTATCTCCTTCTCGATCTCCACCAAGTATCCTCCCTCAGCGGTTACACCAATGACCGCAATCAGATTAAAACCGAGTTTTTGATGATTGATGACCGGAATGAACCTTTCAATAACACCAATCCTTCTCATTTTGTTGATTCTGTTGTAAACAGTTCCCTCAGCAACACCAAGTTTTTCCGCAATCTCTCTCAAACTTTTCCTAGCATCATTCTGCAGTTCGACAAGAATCTTAATATCAAGTTCATCCAACTTTTCACCCATAAGGAAGCTAAGGACTTTAAAATATTTTTAATTTTCCCAATTTTTTCTGATGATTTTGAAGTTTTTCTCAAAACAAATTGATAAAAAATTGGAATTCTCACGACTCCGGTACAAACTTTGTTCCGTAGTAAATTATTCCATCTTCTCCATCCTCAAAGTATTTTCTGAAGGCTTTTTTGACCCTCATGCCTATGTGAATCTCGCTCTCATCACATACAACCTGAGAAGTTATTGTTGGTCCACCATCAAGCTTTATCAGTGCGACTATGTATGGTTTCATCATCCTATACTCTTCAGGCGTATCATGCACCACCGTGTAGCTCACGACCTCTCCTTTGTCCCCGAAATTTACCTCTTTCATCTTGCTTTTTCTTCTGCAGATGGGGCAGAAGTTCCTCGGCGGGTAGTACTTTGAACCACACGTCTCACAGACAGTCCCAACAATATCGTATCTGTACTTTATCTTTCTCCAAAACCTTGGAAGCATCATCTCACCCCATACACTGTTACAACCGCGGTTGCTCCCGTTCCACCAATATTAAGGGATAAACCTGTTTCGCAATCAACCTGTCTTTTTCCAGCCATACCTCTAAGCTGAAGTGTTATCTCCACCGCCTGCCTTATCCCGGTTGCACCTATTGCATGACCACATGCTTTTAATCCACCACTTGGGTTTACAGGAAGGGGGCCTGTAAGCTCGGTGATGCCTTCCCTTATCAGCTCCGCTCCTTTTCCCTTTTCAACAAATCCAAGGTCCTCATAAGCCATGATCTCCGCTATTGTGAACGAATCATGTATTTCCACAACATCCACATCCTCAGGAGAGATTTTTGCCATCCTGTATGCAAGGGAGCTTGCCTTCCTAACGGACTCCATCGTTGTTATGTCCCTCCTGTTCTGAACCGCAAGATAGTCGCTTGCCTGAGTGCATGCTCTGATGAAAACAGGGTTATCGGTGTACTCCCTTGCGATTTTCTCATTGGCAAGAATTACCGCTGATGCTCCATCACTTAGGGGTGCACAGTCAAGGAGGTGCAAAGGTTCCGCAACGAGAGGAGAGTTGAGGACATCTTCCACCCTTATCTCCCTTCTAAACTGTGCTTTAGGATTTAAAACTCCATTTTTATGATTCTTAACGCTAACCATAGCCAAATCCTCAGAAGTGGTGCCGTACCTCTCGAAATGTAGCTTAGCCATCAAGGCAAACAGAGCGGGAATGGTTGCACCTACAAACCCCTCCCACTCCCTGTCCGCAGAGGATGCCATTATGTCTGTTGTCATCTCACTCGCAACATCCGTAACCTTCTCCGCTCCTGCAGCAATCACAATGTCATGAATTCCCGAAGCTACAGCCAAGTATGCCTGCCTCAAAGCGAGACCACCACTTGCATCAGCTCCTTCAATCCTTGTTGATGGGGTTCCGAGCTCTGCAAGTCCAGAGTAGTCTGCAATCAATGCGGATATGTGTTCCTGAGCGAGATATCTGCCACCACTCATGTTCCCGATGTACATTGCCTCTATTTCCTTACCCTCCAGCCCCGCATCTTCTATTGCTTCTATCCCAGCCTTAAGCACAATTTCCCTAAACCCCTTGTCCCAAAGCTCACCGAATTCGCTCTGACCAACACCAATAATCGCAACCTTCTCCACAGCAATCACCTTTTCCCTACTTCATCTTTATCTTTCTTCTAAGCTTCAGATACACGCTGTAATCAACCTCAACTCCCCGATTTATCTTATCCCAAACTTTTGGCTCTCTTTCAAACTCTTCTATTCTATCAGTAATGTCAAAGATGAATGCATCACTTCCCGCTCCCGATCCAAAAGATACGAGCAATATTTTGTCCCCGGGCTTAGCTACATCAAGAATCGCGGAGAAACCGAGAACAGATGATCCAGAATACGTGTTCCCAACCTTTCTCACAACAAGCCCTTGTTCAATCTGTTCACTCCTGAAGCCGAGCATCCTTGCAACTCTAACGGGAAACTTACCGTTCGGCTGATGAAAAACCGCATAATCGAAATCTTCCGGCTTATAGCCATTCTCCCTCATTATCTTCTCACCTGCGGTATAAACATGTCTGAAGTAGGCTGGAGTACCTGTGAATCTACCTCCATGACTCGGGTACGGTTGTCCTTCTCTTCTCCAGAAATCAGGTGTGTCTGATGTGAAGGATAATGTCGCTTCCACCTCTGCGATGGGTGATTTTCCTATGATGAACGCGGTTCCACCAGCAGAAGCAGAATACTCCAGCGGATCTCCCGGAGCACTCTGGCTCGTGTCCGCCCCTATTGCAAGCCCGTATTCAATCATCCCAGACTTTACCATCGCAATACATGTTTGAATTCCAGCAGTCCCTGCTTTACATGCAAATTCATAGTCCGCTGCGTGGAAAAAGTTACCACATCCTATGGCATCTCCTACAATTGTTGCTGTTGGCTTTACAGCATAAGGATGGCTCTCAGAACCGACAAAAATCGCACCTATTTTCTTGGGATCGATTTTAGCTCTTTTAATAGCCTCTCTCGATGCTTCAACTGAAATCGTTGCGGTATCTTCATCAAGATCCGGAACGCTCTTTTGCAGAACTCCAAGTCCGCTTTTGATGCTGTCTGCATCTTCTCCCCACACCTTGGCTATTTCCTCAGCCTTTATCCTGAATTTTGGTATGTAAGTTCCGTAAGATACAATCCCGACAGAACTCATCTTAAAAACCTCCTCAGGCTTCTTATCATCTCATCTACAGGCTTCTCAGATACAACTAACGGGATTTTTTCAACTTCAGATATCTTGATGGCGATCTTATCCACACTTTCCGGTTTTAAGCCGTGCAAAACAATGAGAGACGGCTTAAATGTCGCAACTCTCACAGCAACAAGAGGAGATCTACCAGAAGACACCTTTGTGAAGATCATTGCCCTCTCAGATGTAAATCCGTAAAGTTTGTAGAAGTCGTAGGCGTTTAGCTTGAGAATTGCATCTATGCTGTCGATAACGGTATGACCATTAACATCCTTCTCAAAGCCATTCACGGGAATGCCATCTATCACATCAATGAACTCCCTGAACTGTACGGGCTTTTCGTACTCCATCATATCAATTATCACATCAATGTTGAATCCGTAAAGAAAGTCTCTGAATTTGGACAGGGTTTTGTAATCCCTCTCCGCATCAAGCTCAAGCAATGCCTCAATCAACCTCCTGATAAACGCTATACCCGGAGATTTCCTTCTGTCACTTTCATAATCACTTATAACGGATGGTGAGACCCCAAGCTTCTCCGAAAGATCCTTTTGTGAGATTTCAAAAATGTTTCTCCACTTTTTAATCGTTTTCCCCGGGTTGTTGGAAAAGATTATATCACCTGAAATCTTATCAATGAGCATTCTTGACGCATCATCCATGGATGAAAGATTGATTCCTAATTTATAAATTTATCGAAAATCATCGAAATCAATTTCGTCAATCAACTATCTCAAACTACTCTCGGGAACAGCAAGTTATTTATTCAGAATGCTGAGATGATAAAATGATTGATTATCTGTTGGAAATTAAGATTGACGGGGTGTGTGACTTATGAGGGTCTGGATTATCGGTTCATACGGTATTGTATCCACCACTGCAATGGTGGGTGCAAAGAACATTGAAAAAGGTTACGATGATTTTACCGGGCTTGTTTCAGAACTTCCTCACTTTGATTCAGGTAAAAACTTCACGAAAAAGTTCGAATTTGGAGGACATGAGATCAGAATGAAGGAAAATGCCTATGATGCAGCTCTCGAACACTGGGAGCTGAATAGACACTTTGACAGGTATTTTCTTGAAAATGTAAAGGAGGAACTCGAGAAGATAGTTGCAAAACCCGGAACCGCCATTAACTGTGGAAGCGGTCTTGCAGAACTTGGAAAGATAAAAACCTTGGAAGACGAGGGATTAACCCTGAGGGAGATAGCAGACAGAATAGCTTCGGACATGAAGGAGTTCGCGGATGATAGTACAGTAGTCATAAACATAGCCTCTACAGAGCCGATTCCGAACTACAGCAACGATGTGCACGGTTCCCTCGACGGATTCGAAAGAGCCATAGACGAGGACAAGAGGGAGTATATCTCCGCAAGCATGCTCTACGCATACAGTGCTCTAAAGCTCGGTTTGCCGTATGCAAACTTCACACCAAGTGCTGGCTCAAATATACCGGCACTGAAGGAGCTTGCTTTAAAGAACAGAGTTCCTCATGCAGGAAACGACGGTAAAACCGGTGAGACTTTGGTTAAAACCACCTTAGCTCCAATGTTCGCCTACCGGAATCTCAAGATACTCGGATGGATGGGCTACAACATACTCGGTGACTTCGACGGAAAGGTGCTGAGCCACAGAGACAACAAAGAGAGCAAAGTTATGAGCAAGGACAAGGTTCTGGAGAAAATAGTGGGGGAGTCACCTTACAGCATAACGGAGATAGAGTACTTCCCAAGCCTCGTTGACAACAAAATGGCGTTCGACTTCATACACTTCAGAGGATTCCTCGGCACTCCGATGAAGTTCTATTTCATCTGGGATGCAATCGATGCGATTGTCGCATCTCCCCTGATATTGGACATAGCAAGATTTTTGCTGTTTGCAAAGGAGAAAGGAGAGTACGGTGTGGTAAAAGAGCTTGGATTCTTCTTCAAAAGTCCAATGGACACGGATGTCGTAAACACACACGAGCAATTCCAAATCTTGGTAGATTGGTACAACAGACTGAAATAATTTTTTAATTACTCCTCATAATCGTAGTCGTAATCGTAGTAGTCCTCCTCAAATTCCTCCAACTCTTCCTCCTCTTCTTCCTCCTCAAATGCAAGGCTGTCGATAGAGTAAACCTCATTCGTATCAAGAGCGAGAAGCTCATCATCCTTAACTATGAGAACCAATCCACATAGCTCACAATGAATTTCCATGCCCTCAAACATATCTGTTAGCTCGAGAACTTCCCCACATGATGGACATCTAATTACCTTAACCACCATTGATGGAAAAGGTGAAATTCTCAAATAAAAGCTTTTCTCAAAAACCACTTGTTGTATTTCTCTGAAATGGACTGGCATCACCACACATACCACGAGCCTAAATGAAGGTTATAATAACTCTGCCAAGACCTACACAAACCTTAAATACTTGACTGACCAGTCAGTCATAATGAGAGAGAGGATTCTCGAGTCCGCATTCAAACTATACACTACTAAGCCACCCTACGATGTAACGGTTGAAGAGATAGCAAAAGAGGCGGGAGTTTCAAAAAGCCTGATATTCTACTATTTTAAAAACAAGGATTCTCTAATCGAGGAGACCGCATATTACGGATTTAAAAAGATGTTCGGAGGAGAGATAAGAAGCGTTGAAGAATTGATAGACCTAAGCTTTCAAATTCTCGATGAAAGGAAGTCGGAAATAGGATTCTTCATATACACGATGGAGAAGATCGTCAGGAGCAAGAGGTTCGACAGATTCAGAGAGCTTTTCGTTGACATCATGAATGACCTCATAGCACCTCTCTTCGTAAAGGAGGGTTTTAAAGATAGTGAGAAGGTTGCAATCGTCATTTGCGCCATGCTCGATGGATTATCCCTTTATCACTATTTCTACAATTTCGAAGACTTAGAATCGTACAAGAAATTAATTCTTGAAATAGTCGAATGTAAGAAACTAAAGGAGGTAGAGATATGAGAAAATACCTCATTCTTTTGGGTATTTTGCTGTTGATCTGTCCCTCAAAAGCATTGCCCTTAAACATATCCTACCAAACAATCCCTGAGAATCCAACAGTGGGAGATTTTGTTTTGAGATTGTACGTGCAGAACGCAGGAACCGATATCACGAAGGTCGATATGTACATCTCGGAGAGCGAGAAGGACCTCTCGATTGTGGATGGTAAAAGCGAGGTTTCCCAGAAATACATAAACCTCGGGAAAGTTCCACAGGGTACTGCAATTGCAGAACTTAAGCTCAGAGCAAAAAATTCGGGGCTATATGAGCTGAAAGTCGAGATAAAAGGTGATCTGTCCGAAGTTATCAGAAACTCCATCGTCATAAGGGTTGTAGAGAGGCCATCCTTCACTGTTCAAAGCAATATAACCTTGATGCCATCTTCCTCCAAAGATGTGGTTGTGAAGGTTAAGAACAACGGTGGAACAGCTAAGGATGTTTCAATCTCTGTTCAAACCCCGAAAGGGTTCTCAGTAGATAAAGCTAAACAATTTTACAGCGAATGGATGGAGAAAGACGAGAAAGTGATTTCTTTCACAATGAAGGCTGATAAAGATTTGGAAAAAGGGCTGTACGAGCTTAACCTGCAAATAACATTCTACGATGAGTTCGGCAATTCTTACTCCGAATCAATTCCGATTCCGGTTCAGGTTCTCGGAGAACCGGAATTATCGATATCAATAGACAGAGTTGATCCGGAGAGGATATATCCGGATTCGGAGTTCACTATGCATTTTTCCCTCGAGAACACAGGATATGATACCGCTAAAAACCTGAAGGTGTTCCTGAAACACCCCGAGGGATTCGACGGAGAGGGGGAGAAGATACTCGGAAACTTGAGAAAAGGAGAAAGCAGGAAGATTTCATTCGCTATGAAAAGTGGAAGCTCATACGGAAGTTTTCCATTCGAGATAATCGTGAAATACAACGGTAAAGAGATTAAAAAGAGTTTTAACCTCTTTGTTAGTGAGAGAGGGAGAGTAAGCATAGATTTAGCAGGTGTATACACCTCACCTCAAACCGTGTACTCCGGGGATACTTTCAAACTATCACTACAGCTTGAAAACAGTGGTAAACAATCCGCAAAAGCTGTTTCAGTGAAATTAATCTTGCCAGAAGGTATTGAAGGAAGGAACTCCTACTTCATCGGCACTCTCGAAAGTGGAGATTCCGCTACAGCTTCTTTCGATCTGATAGCAAACAAGAACGGAGAGATGACGATGAAGGCTATTATAACATACATGGATGAGAAATTCGATAAATACGAAGAAGAAAAGGAATTCAGCATTTATGTATTCCAGAAAGGCAATCCAGAGATTCTAATCGGTTTTGGAGTCCTAATAGCACTCACAATCGTATATTTCGTTAAAAGAAGGATGAGTAAAAAATAGTGAGAAAAGGAAACCTGACTTAAAAGTGTAAAAGTGTAAAAAGACAAGTAGAATAGCATGAATAGGGAAAAAATCCTGAGGCTAACAGATGTGTGGAAAATCTACAGAATGGGAAAGGTAGATGTTACCGCCCTCAGAGGCATAAACCTCGAAATCGACAGAGGAGATTTTATTGTAGTTCTCGGACCTTCCGGGTGCGGAAAAACAACACTGCTGAACATCATAGGCGGAATAGATAACCCAACCAAAGGTAGAATCATTTTTAACGGAAGAGATGTGTCAAATCTGAGCGAATACGAAATGACCATGCACAGAAGGAAGAACATCGGCTACATCTTCCAATTTTTCAATCTAATCCCCACCTTAACAGCTAAGGAGAATGTGATGCTCTCCGCTGAACTCGTTGAAAACCCAAGAGATGTTGACGAGGTATTGAACACAGTAGGATTGCTTGAGAGAGCTGACCACTTCCCGTCAGAGTTGAGCGGTGGAGAGCAGCAGAGAGTTGCAATTGCAAGAGCCCTCGTTAAAAACCCACCTTTGATCTTAGCAGATGAGCCGACCGGAAGCCTTGACTTCAAAACGGGCAAGATGATTCTGGGAGTTATGAGAGAGATAAACCGAAAAGAGAGCATCACAATCATTCTTGTAACCCACAACAGCGTAATTTCCGAGATGGCTGACAAAATAATCTACCTGAAAGATGGGGAGATAGAGAGAATCGTGGAAAACCCCGAACCCAAGGAAGCTGATGAACTCGAATGGTAAGCCGATCAGTAATTTGGTTTTAAAAACGAGGGATTGACATGCCAAAGCTACTTGATCTGAAGGTCATACGAGACATAAAAGATAAAAAAGGCATGTTCATCGCGATAACATTCTTGGTATTCATCGGCATCATGCTATTCTCCTCTTTCTACATGGCATATCTGAACATAAAGGAGACCTACGAAAAATTCTACGAAGAATCTAACTTCGAAGATGTATCGGTTTCATTCTCTCTATCACCCAGAGATGTCGTGAAAGAGGTCAGAAAAATTGATGGTGTTTTGTGTGTCGAAGGTAGACTGAAGGTTAAGGGCTCAGTAGAGATTCAGGACAAAGATGTGGAGATGTACTTCATCTCTCTTCCAGAAAAACAAGCGATAAACAGGATTTATTTCGTTGAGGGCAGTAGTGACGCAAACTCGATCCTATTACTTAAGAAGTTTGCAGACTACCACGATATCTCCGTGGGAGATCGAGTCAGAGTAAAAATCAATGGAGAGACCCTAAATCTCAAGGTCGGCGGTCTTGTTTATAGTCCCGAATTCATATGGATTGTAGAGGAAGGGGAATATTTTACAACACCGAGAACTCTTGGAATAGCCTATGTCCCGGAAAAAATTCTTCAGAAAATCTACGGAAACAAGATAAACGAGATAAAAGCTATAACCTTCAGAGACAGCGATGAGGTGCTAACGAGATTTCTGGATGCTTTAAAAGAGTACAATGTTACGAACTACTACACAGGGGAGAACCAACCGAGTAAGAAGATACTTCAACTCGATTTAGACGGTTTCAGACAACTTGCAATCCTTTTCCCTGTTTTCTTCCTCCTGATATCTGTATTCGCAGTTTATGTGCTTCAAACGAGATTGGTTAACGAGCAGTTGAGGAACATGGCTGTGATGATGGCTCTTGGCATGACGAGGAGAGAGCTACTATCGCACTACATCAAACATCCTGTGATGATCTCCATTGCGGGAGGAGTCTCCGGCTTAATAGCGGGTTACTTAGTATCTGTTTTAGTAACAAAAGAGTACACCTCCATACTAAATCTGCCTTACTACATATCCAAAATCCATTTAGAAGTGATGTTTGTTGGATTTCTTGCATCTCTAACACCGGTTGTCTCAGGATACTTTGCCATGCGAGGCATCTCAAAGATAGAGATTTCCACAGTAATGAGGGGCATAATAGAGACAAAAAAGGAGTCGATCATTGAAAAATACATAGAAAGGTTTTTAAGAGCTAAGATCCTCGTAAAATTCTCCATAAGAAACCTTTTCAGAAATACGAAGAGAACATTATACTCCATCTTCAGTGTCGTCGCGAGTATGATGCTTATCATGACATCCATGATTTTTGTGGATTCCGTCGATTTCTCTATGGATCTTATGTTCAAAAAGTCCATGAACTACGATCTCGATGTAAAACTGATAGGTTATGCAGACAACGAGTTCCTGAAGGAAATAAAAAGAATTAAGGGAGTTGAATCTGCATACCCCATTCTGAATACATACCTTTTGATTCGAAAAGATGGAGAGACCAAAGCATTGGGTATAATAGGCATGGAAAACCAAGATCTATACCGAATATTTGACGGCAAAGGCAGAATACACCTGATGCCTCCAGAAGGAATAATACTGCCCGAAATGATTGCTAAGAACCTCAGCATCTCGAGCGGAGAGAATGTGAATATCCTAACTCAATACGGAGTTAGGAAGGCTAAGGTGTACGATGTTGTGGAGATAATCCTCTCCCCCTACGGATTTGCAGACCTCGATGAGCTTCAAAGAATTCTACAGATAGAAGGCTTCAACCAGATAATCCTGAAGGTTGAAGATAGACAGATAGACAGGGTCAAAAACCTGATTGAGAGCTACGACAATGTTTTAAGGGTGGACTCTGTTGAGGGTCTCGAGGAAGACATGAAGAGTCTTATGAGCTTCTTCTATGTTTTCATATTCTTTTCTCTGTTATTCGGTGGTTCTCTCGGATTTGCATCCATCTTCAACACAACAACAATTAACCTTCTCGAAAGGAGCAGGGAAATTGCGACCCTGAGGATGATTGGCTACACAGCAAGAGAGCTCTTAGTCACGATTGCAGTGGAGAGCTTTGTCATAGGCGTTGTCGGGATTTTGATAGGCATTCCGATGAGTCTACTTCTGGCAAATCTATTCTTCAAATCCTTCGAGAGCGAACTGTACTATCTTCCCCCGGTGATCTACCCGAGAACCTACTTCATCTCCATAGCCCTTGTTTTCATTATCTTAGCAATTTCCCTTATCCCTGCAAGCAGATACATCAGGAGAATGGAAATCGACAAGATCACCAAGGAGTTCGTTAGTTGACTTGGGAAAAATTTAAATCAACGAATTACTAATTCACTTCATGAAGTCTTCGAGAATAGAGGGCTTTTACAAACTTTCTCCCGAAGAGAGACTTAAGATAGTTTCTGATTTTGCAGAATTGACAGAAGAAGAGAGAAACATCCTATCAAGCACAGGAAGTCTAAAGATGGATATCGCAGACAGGATGATAGAGAATGTGATTGGCACATTCGAACTTCCCATCGGCATAGCGACCAACTTCCTAATTGACGGTAAGGATTACCTAATTCCAATGGTTATTGAGGAGCCGAGTGTTGTTGCCGCAGCAAGTAATGCTGCGAAAATGGCACGGGTTAAAGGTGGTTTCACGACATCATCAACAGGACCGCTTATGATCGGTCAAATTCAGGTTACAAATCTACCAGATCCTAATTTTGCAAGATTACAAGTCTTACAACACAAAGAGGAGATCATAGAGAAGGCAAACTTGGAGGATAGTATCTTGATGTCCTTGGGTGGAGGGTGCAAGGATGTCGAGGCACGAGTCATAGACACTCCCAGAGGCAAGATGCTCATTGTTCACCTGATAGTCGATGTTAGGGATGCAATGGGTGCTAATGCGGTAAACACCATGGCTGAAGCGGTAGCACCGATGATTGAGCGAATAACAGGAGGAAAGGTATACCTGAGAATTATATCAAATCTCGCAGTTTACAGGATCGCAAGAGCCCATGCCATTTTTGACAGGGACACCATTGGAGGAGAAGAGGTCGTAGATGGAATCCTCAACGCATACGCATTCGCGGTAGCAGATCCCTTCAGATGTGCAACCCACAACAAAGGAATAATGAATGGAGTTTCTGCGGTTGTAGTTGCTACAGGAAATGACTTCAGAGCAGTCGAAGCAGGTGCTCATGCCTACGCATCACTAAACGGATACAAGCCATTAACAACCTACGAGAAAAACAAAAAGGGAGACTTGGTTGGAACAATAGAGATCCCGATAGCGGTAGGTATAGTAGGGGGTTCAACATCCGTTAACCCGATGGCAAAAGTCAATCTGAAGATTCTCGGTGTTAAGTCCGCTGATGAGCTGTCACGGATTATATCCGCAGTTGGTTTAGCTCAAAATTTCGCAGCACTAAGAGCCTTAGCCACCGAGGGAATTCAGAGAGGACACATGTCACTCCACGCAAGAAATATAGCAATCTCAGTTGGAGCCAAAGGAGAAGAGGTAGATAAAGTCGTGGAAATACTCGTCAAAGAGAGAAGAGTAAAAGTGGATAGAGCCAAGGAGGTTCTCGAGGAATTGAGGAGAGCGTAACTTCCTTAACTCCCCAAGATTTGTAATCTTTAAAAATTTCTTATTTCGTCTGAAAATTTCATTAGAATTTCATACTTTTTCGAAAGATTTATTATCAGTCGAAAAAAGCTTTGCTGGATGACCGCCAACATCTTTCAAGGCTTCATAATAACCATTAACGGAATATTCGGTGTTTTCATAGTTCTCGGGATTCTTGCCTTTTTTATGTGGCTATTGGGTGTTATATCTAAAAAAGAGCAAATTCAAGGCTACGAAGTTAGAGAAGAGGATACAGAGAGAATATTTAGTGAAAAAGAGATAATAGCAATTATCTCAGCCATTCAGCACTTTAAAGCTTTTTATGAAACCGGTGTGAGGGAGGTTAAAACATCAGAGAATTGGAGGAAATACGCCAGAATAGAGCAGGTGAGATAATGAAGTTTAAAATCGCTATTGATGGTGAGAGGTTCGAGGTTGAAGTTGAGAAAATAGATAATGAAAGGTACAAGGTAACTATCGGAGAGAAGGAGGCTCTCGTCGCGGTTGAGGAGATTCCTGAAATTGATGCGGTGAGTGCAACACCTCTCACTCCAGAGCCCATATTGGAAAGCAAGAAGGAGAAAATAGAGAAAAAAGCCGAGAAAAAAGATTATTCAGAAAAAACGATCACTGCAATGATTCCTGGAACCGTTACAAGAATAAATGTAGGCAAAGGAGACAGAGTAAAAACAGGAGATGTGATAGTAGTAATAGAAGCGATGAAGATGGAGAATGAGATAATAAGCCCCTATGATGGTACAGTCAAAGAGATTAGAGTTCGAAAAGGTGAAAAAGTCGATACAGGAGATGTTATTGCAATAATAGAGTGAGGTGATACTTTGATTGACCTTTCGGTAACCTCAATTCTGGAGCTTAGCTACAAGAATGTGATAATGATTCTCATCGGATCACTTTTGATATACTTGGGCATAGAAAAGAAAATGGAGCCTTTACTACTTGTTCCAATTGGACTCGGAGCAATACTCGTCAACATACCCAAGGGCGGTCTTGATGGAGAGGGTTTGCTCGGAATTTTCTACGAATACATGATAAAAACTGAGATTGTGCCACTACTCATCTTCCTGGGGATTGGTGCTTTGACAGATTTTTCACCTCTTATTGCAAATCCGAAAACATTCTTACTCGGTGCGGCTGCACAGATCGGTATTTTTCTCGCATTTTTGCTGGCGATATTATTCGGTTTCAGCTTTCAGGAGTCCGCATCCATAGGAATTATCGGGGGGGCGGATGGTCCCACAACAATATACACCACCACCATTCTCGCACCACACATTCTCGCTGCAACCGCTGTTGCTGCGTACAGCTACATGTCGCTGGTTCCGATAATACAGCCACCGGTAATAAAAGCCCTTACGACCAAGGAGGAAAGAAGAATAAGAATGCGGACGCTTAGAACGGTTTCAAGAAAGGAGAAGATCATTTTCCCTATTGCGACAATAATAATATCTGGAATACTCGTCCCAAAAGCCCTGCCACTAATAGGAATGTTAATGGCAGGCAACCTATTCAGAGAGAGTGGTGTTACGGAGAGACTTGCGAAAGGTGCAAGCGAGGAGCTTCTAAACATAATGACGATAATCCTCGGACTTACCGTAGGAAGTACTATGAGGGCTGAGAGCTTCCTAAATCCTAAGACTTTACTCATACTTATCCTCGGTGTATTTGCATTTGCAACCGCAACCGCGGGTGGTGTTCTGCTTGCAAAGGTTATGAACCTATTTGTAAAAGAGAAAATAAACCCGATGATAGGTGCCGCTGGAGTTTCTGCGGTTCCAATGTCGGCAAGAGTTGTTCAGAAATTAGCTCTTGCAGAAGATCCCGAAAACCATCTCCTCATGCATGCCATGGGTCCGAATGTTGCAGGGGTTATAGGTTCAGCGACCGCTGCAGGAATCCTCATACATCTTCTTGGATGATTTCAAGTCCATCGAGGATGTAAGTATCATCAAAATATCTTTTCAAAATTTTTCTTAAGCTCAAAATCCCCTTCTCAAAATCTCCACCGAGAAACTCAAAAAATTCCTTCAACTGCCTCACTGATCGCATCTCAACAGGTGATTTTGCTGATGATGAAAATATTACTGGTGTCGAGAGCTTTTTTGAGAATCTTATTATATCCACAGTGTGTTCTATCTCCCTCATCCTTTTTACTCCCTTTGTTTCCAAAAATTTTCTAAACGATATCTCTATTGCAACATCTTTCTCCTCACACATCTTCAACGAAATGTAATCTATTCTGTTCCCAGTAAAATCAAGCAAAATATCAACCTTCTTTCTCGAGATTGCGTTTCTCAAAACAGATTCGTTCTTAGCGACTACACCAACTATCCAGTCCTTTTTTGCAGATCTTAGCTTTTGTTTAAGCTCCTTCGTATCTTTCGCACAAACCAGATACCCAGGGAATACTCCCTCAACCTCTTCTTCTAAAGTGTCCATCAGTTCAACATCCGATGTGAAGTACAGGCACGAATTAAAACCAAGATGCTTAAGAAAGCCCTCATCAGGCTTGAATCTCACAACATCAGGATATAGATTGTTAAAATCCATTTTATCACTTAATTCTTACTTAATACCTTCCAAAATCAATTTCTTTCCTGCGGTGATGACTTTGTCCCTTTTTAACGGATATGTCGTTATCTTAACCTTTATTGTTATCGCATCCCCCCCTCTGACCAACTTAACCTTTCCTAAGAATGCTGATTGCTTATCAACCCTTATATGAAGAAACCCATCTTCATCTATTCTCTGCTCCAGTTCTTCAAGTAAAATCTCTCTCTGATCTGAAATCAACTCCATAAAATTGTTCCAAAACTCTTTTATCTCTCTTTTCTTCCTGAAGTTAACCTCAAGGAACATCATGGGGTTTCCAAAATGACCTTGAGCCTTGGAAGTCTCTATTTCGAATTCAAACGGGATCATAGTGGATATTGCAAACGCAACTTTTTCGGGATCCTCCGTAGAGTGAACGGTTGCGAAAATAGAGATGGCATCAATTTTCATAACCAAAAAGAATAAAAAGTTGTTAAGCCCTTAGCTTTGCCCTTACACTTGGTCTTGTTTTTTCTGCTCCTCTTCCTCTATGTCTCAATCCTCTGCCCTTCTTTCCTGCAGAAGTCAACCCCCTGAAAGCTCTACCCTTCTTCGTTGTGATCCACGAAAGGTCTTTATCCGCCTTTATGTCTGGAGAATCCCTGTCAACGAGTATCACCTCAAACCACTTGTATTTTCCGTCCTCGCCTACCCAGTATGAATTGAGAACTTCCATGTTCGGATACTTTCTTGCTGCTCTCTCCTCAGCGATCCTCTGATGACTCTTCTTGGGAGTTTTCTTATTTACGAGCATTCTCTTGGTCTTTCTACCCTTCTTGAACCTTGTTACATGTCTTCCTCCTCTGCCAACCCTGACTCTAACTACGATTATCCCTCTTTTCGCTTTATAGCCAAGATTTCTCGCTCTATCAAGCCTTGTGGGTCTATCGATTCTAACTACCGCTGGCTCTCTTCTCCACCTCTGAAGCCTGAGCCACATTAACTCTCCAACATAACCCTCCGATGGTCTTTTCCAAGCCTCTCTGATGTAGGCATAGGCTGATTTCATTTACAACACCTCTACTCAACCAAGGATGCGAATGATGATCGCAATTTCCTAACTTCTTACGACTTTACCTGATTGAGAAGGGTGAGTTAATAAATATATCGCTCTAACCAATTCGAATTTACTTCCTCAATTTTTCACAACTCAAGCAATGTTCTACAGCCATTTTGATAGCTACTTCGGGGTCATCGGAGCCTGAAATCTCCATGAGTTTCGTGAATACATCTTCAGGAAGAATTAAATGTGTTTTCATACACTTAGAACTTGTAAAAATAAGAATATAAGGTTTCTGAATATCACTTGATTATCATCACATGATTATCAGGAAGATTATAAACGATTAATTGTTATCTTTACCATCCGTATTTCCAAACAAAGCCCTCAGACAAGTTCGAACACAGCCACCAACACCGTGTGATCTGATGGTTTGCTCATCAACCTCGGTTTCAAATCAATATAACAATCAACAGANCTTTCCGCAAGAGCTTCCGTTGTGAGGATGTGATCAACTCTCCATCCCAATCCTCGCTCAACAGCATTTTTAACTCTGTAATCGTAGAATGTGTACTGTCTCGCTGTAGGATGATGTTTTCTGAAGACATCTACAAATCCCAGATTTTTAACAGACTCAAACGCTTTCCTNACAGATGTGTGAAAGCAGACATGATCCTTCAGCCTTTTGGGATTGTGTACATCGATGTCGTCAGGTGCAACATTGATGTCGCCACACCAGATCACATTCCCCTCCAAATTCACATTATTCTTGAAGTACTCCTTCAATCTGCCGAACCAATCAAGCTTATACTGGTATCGAGGGCTATCAATCCTGTAACCTTGTGGAACATAGGTATTAACAATTACTACATCACCGAATCTGGCTTTAATTAGCCTATCTTCATCTCTGGGTTCGGTATCGAACCCAANCTCAACTTCATCCGCTTCATCCAGAGATGCTATAGCAACTCCGTTCCTTCCCTTTGAACCGCTAAAAACCACATGATATCCTATTCTGTGAAAATCGGATTCTGGAAACTTTCTGTTCTCAACCTTTGTTTCCTGCATGCACAAAACATCCGGTCTGTTCTCTCTCAACCACGGAATGACTATGTGCAATCTTGATCTTATGGAGTTCACATTAAATGTCGCAACCTTGAATGCCATGATTTAAATTTGTTTTTAAAATAAAAGATTTGCGTATTTTTCCACCCGTCAGCCCTCTACAACTCTCTAAACCCTCTCCTCCAATAATNTGTATCTCCTTCTCTCCGCCCCGCTATACTCCGCTCTCGGTCTGATGAGTCTATTGTTTTCGTACTGCTCTATAACATGTGCACACCACCCTGCAATTCGTCCAATGGCAAAAATATTCACATACAAGTCATCCGGGATTCCGAGGGTTGCATATACACTTGCGGAATAAAAATCGACATTGGGCAACAACCCCTTGTACTTGTAAACCGCTTCCTCCACAGCCTCGCTTATTGTGTACCACTTGGGATTCTTTTCATCCGCAAGCTTCTTTGCGAGAGACTTTAGCTCAATCGTTCTCGGATCCATGACATTTCGATATACTCTATGCCCAAAGCCCATTATTCTCTCACCCTTTTCGAGCTTTTCCTTAACATAGCTGTCCGCCCTCCAAGGAACCGCTATCTCCCTCAACATCTCTATGACCTTTTGGCTCGCTCCTCCGTGCAGGGGCCCAAGCAGTGTTCCGGTTGCTGCGACAATGCTTGCATATATATCCGCGAGTGTTGAGGCTGCAATCCTCGCTGCAAATGTTGATGCATTCAGTTCGTGTTCCGCATGAAGGATGAAGTCGAGATCCAAGCATTTAGCCATCGTTTCTGTTGGTTCTTCTCCATGAAGCATATAAAGGAAGTTCTCTGCATGATCCAGATCCTCCCTTGGATGGACAAGATTCTGGCCAGTTCTGATTCTGTGGAAATAAGCCACTATCGTGGGAAACTTAGCAATTAAGCTTATCGACTTCTCGATTGATTTCTCATGACTCTTATAATGAATGTACTTATCCATTGAGCCAAGATAAGATGTTGTTGTTCTTAAAACAACCATCGGATGCGTAAAAGGAGGTAGATGGGTTAACAATCCTATTATTTGAGGTGGTAAATCCCTTTTCATAGCGAGTTCTTCTTTAAAGCTCTCAAGTTCTTTTTTACTCGGCAAATCTCCAAAAAGAAGTAGGTACGCCACTTCTTCGTAGCTCGAATGCTTGGCGAGATCATGTATGTCGTACCCCCTATACTCCAAAACACCTCTACCATCCTCTATTGCAATTCTGCAAATAGAGCTCTCACACGCAATGACATCTTCCAATCCCGTCAAACTACTCACCTCCAATATATCGATAGGAAGGATACCTCTCCAGAATCATTCCGGTGATCTGGATCGGGGATTCCTGCATGGCTATATCTATAGCATTGTCAAGCTTCCATTCCTTCTCCGCATAGATTGTTATTATTGGGTCACCCTCTTTGACAACCTCTCCTCTTTTTTTGTGGAGATAGACTCCTGCTCCTTTGTCCTTGGGTGCTCCTGCGGTTCTTGCGATTTTGACTATTGTTTTGTTGAATACCACCTCAACCGCCCCTTCCTTTTTGGCGGTGAGGGTGAAGGTTTTGTCGCCTACGGGGATGTCCTCTGACTTTATGTTTCCGTCTCCTCCCTGTGCGGATATTATTTCCC
>MTMT01000023.1 GCA_002010195.1 Archaeoglobus sp. JdFR-32 | reverse complement strand
GAGAGAGAGAATATCGAGGGGAGTTCACAGCATGTGGAGGTACATAGACTTCCTACCAGTAAGCAGAGAGCCCATAGACCTTGGTGCAGGATTTACGAGGTTCATTCACGCCAAAAACCTTGGTAAAGTAATCGGTTTAAGNAATCTGTATTTGATTGACGACTCCACAAACCCCACATATTCATTTAAAGACAGGGTCGTTAGCGTTGCGGTGACAAAAGCACTTGAGTTCGATATGAGGGCACTCGGTTGTGCCTCGACAGGCAACTTAGCTGGAAGCCTGTCCGCTCACTCAGCCAAGGCTGGACTACCAGCATACATTTTTGTGCCCTCAGGAATTGAAAAAGCAAAAATCATACAAGCTTTGGTTCATGGAGCGAATGTAATAGAGGTTGAAGGAGATTACGATTCCGCTAACAGGATTGCCACTGAACTTGCGGAGAGNCATCCAGACTGGGGTTTCGTTAATATAAATCTCCGCCCGTACTATGTTGAGGGAAGTAAAACCCTCGCATACGAAGCGGTTGAGAGACTGGGCTGGAGTTCTCCCGATCAGGTTGTGGTTCCTATGGCTTCTGGAGCACTGCTAACATCAATATACAACGGTTTCAACGACTTCCTTAGGATTGATCTTACTGACAAAATTCCGATATTTAACGGCATTCAGCCGAAAGGCTTTCCAATCGTAGAGTCGATCAAGAATCGTACGGAGATAAAACCGAAAAAAGGGTTGAAGACTGTTGTCCACAGTCTCGCCATTGGAAACCCAGCCAACGGATTTACAGCTAAGAAAATAGTTGAAGAAACCGGAGGTTATGCTGAAGATCCATCAGACGAGGAGGTAATCGACTCGGTAATTCTTCTGGCAAAAACCGAGGGAATTTTTACGGAACTTGCAGGAGGGACGGTAATTGCTGGACTTAAGAGGCTGGNTGAGGAGGGTAAAATTGATGGGAGCGATGTTGTGGTGGTATATCTAACGGGAAACGGGCTAAAAACATACGATGTATTGTTGGAGAGAATTAGAAATGTTGGGAAGGTTTCGGGATACGGTGAATTCGAGGAGGTGATACCTTGGTAAAAATCATA
Source organism: Archaeoglobus sp. JdFR-32 (assembly GCA_002010195.1). Lineage (GTDB taxonomy): Archaea > Halobacteriota > Archaeoglobi > Archaeoglobales > Archaeoglobaceae > Archaeoglobus_A. The sequence continues at coordinate 40,219 of MTMT01000023.1, read as the reverse complement.
TACCCGATAATTCTCGCAAGTGTTACGAAAAAGAAGGAGGAGGAAATAGAGTTCAGCGGCAGCATACAGTCCCTTTTAGACTATCTGTGTGAGAAATACAAGAAAATTGAGAAAGTATTTTACAATGAGGAAGGATTCAATAGGTTCATAAACATATATGTCAATAACGAAGACATTCGAAATTTAAACGGATTCGAAACGGAAGTTAAGGATGATGATGTTGTGAAGTTCATCCCAGCCATAGCGGGAGGCTAAGAATGCTTGACGAGGAGAAGATAAAGAGGTACTCAAGGCAAATAATAATACCAGAAATTGGAGGAAGAGGTCAGACTAAACTGCTTAAATCCAAAGTGCTCGTTATCGGAGCGGGTGGTCTTGGAAGTCCAGCTATTCAGTATCTTGCCGGAGCAGGAATTGGGAAAATTGGAATAGCTGANGGAGATGTAGTAGATGTCACAAATCTTCAAAGGCAAACAATCCACGCCGGAAACTTAGGAATGAACAAGGCTGAATCCGCAAAAAAATTCGTAGAGAGGCTTAATCCAGATGTGGAGGTGGAAGTTTACAATTACAACATCACAAAGGAGGACATATTAGACATAGTAAGAAAATACGATGTCGTTCTCGATTGCACAGATTCGTTTCCGTCAAGATTTCTGATTAACGATGCATGCGTCATTGAAAAAGTCCCATTAGTTCATTCCGCGGTTTTGAGGTTCATAGGCGAGCTGATGACAATAGCTCATGGCTCTGCCTGCTACAGGTGTGTTTTTCCTTCCGCTCCTCCACCAGGAAGCGTGCCAACATGCCAAGAAGCGGGAATTGCCGGAGTTACTACTGGTTTGTTTGGAGTTCTGCAAGCCTTAGAGGCTATTAAATTGATACTGGATCTCGATGTTCTAACGAACAAAATGCTCTATGCAGATCTGGTTACAATGAGCTTTGACATAATAGAGATAAAAAAGGACGACAACTGCCCGGTTTGCAGTGGCAAGCTGAGAAGCTTGGAGGGTGTAACTTATGCAGAAACATGCAGAATCGAGTAATATCGAATCAAATAGACCAATATCAAAAACTAACAAAAAATCAACTCTTGATTTAAGAGATGAACAATGTCCCTTCACATTCATAAAGACGAAGCTTAAACTCGAGCAGATGGACGAGAATGAACTGCTTGAAGTTATATTTTCCGACGAAAGAGTTGCAAAAGATGTTGCAAAAAGCATTCAGAGTGAGGAATATAGTGCTGAGATCGTTAGGGGAAGAGGTTACTGGAAGCTCGTAATAGCCAAACCAGACTGAGGGAAAAATCTTTTATAACTCAATTAACACTGTTAAGATATGGTCTTTGATCTGAGACGAAAAACAAGAGGGATGGTAAACATCCACCCAATCCAGAGAGGGGGTATTCTGACCGATTCTGCAAGAGATGTTCTTTTAGAATGGGCTGATGGATACTCTGTTTGTGATTACTGTTTCGAGGGGAGGGTTGACCTGATCAATAACCCACCGATAAACGAGTTCAAACAGGACGTAGCGGAGTTCCTCAGGATGGATGAGGTCAGATTTACCGCGGGAGCGAGACATGGAAAATACGCGGTAATGCATGCTTTTAAAGGTGGAGTTATCGTTTTAGATTCCCTCGCACACTACACCTCCTACATCTCCGCAGAAATGTCAGACATGGTTGTTTACGAGGTGCCGAACTCAGGATATCCGGACTTCAAAATAAGTCCGGAAGACTATGCCATTAAATTCGAAAAGGTAAGAGAAGATACCGGAAGCTATCCAGACATAGCACTGTTGACCCATGTAGATTACAGATACGGAAACCTAAACGATGCTAAAAGAGTAGGAAAAATTTGCGAAGAATACGACATCCCATTTTTCCTCAACACCGCATACACATCTGGACTAATGGAGATCCACGGAGGAAAACTGAGGACCGATTTCATAGTTGGTAGTGGACATAAAAGCTGGTCTGCAACCGCTCCAATTGGAGTGCTCGCCATGAACTACGAGAGATCCAACGATGTTCTCAAAAAATCGAGAATTAGGGGNGATTGGAGTGGTAGAGCATTTACCAAAAAGGAGATAGCACTTTTCGGTTGTTCTCCGGTTTACGGACTTCCCTTAATAACGCTGATGGCTTCATTTCCCCATGTAGCTGAAAGAGTCAAAAAATGGGATGAAGAGGTAAGAAAAGCAAGGTATCTTGCCGATGAGCTTGAGAAAATAGAGGGGGTTAGACTGCTTGGAGACAACCCAACAAATCACACACTCATGCACTTCGAGTCGCCAACATTCCATTTGATTGCGGTAAAACATTCCAAAAAAGGTTATTTTCTCTACAGAGAATTAAAGAGGAGGAATGTCATCGGGATACATCCGGGGATGACCAAGAATTTCAAGTTGAACACCTACGGACTGGATGAGAACGAGATAGAGATTGTTATAAATGCTTTCAAAGATATAGCAGAGAAATACGGTTTGGAGGTGGAAAATTGAGAGACTTCCAAAGGTATTTTCGGCTTAAACATTCACCAGTAGGTGTAAAGTTTATTTTCGAGCACTCGGATGATATGCAAGAGATTGATAGCGAGATTAATGATGGAGCAGANGATAAGATCGATGAGATTAGTCCGAGCAGATTCTGTTACATCCTCAGACAGGCATCATCGGGAAGAAGATTTATTGTATCAGCAAAGAGTCTAGATTGTTTCGGTGCAGAGATGTCCTTGGGTTTTATANACCCACTAAACGACAAGCTTACACACGCAGTAGTAGTGGAGGCATTAAAAGAGAACAGAAATTATGATGTAGTCGTAGTTATAGCAAACCCAGAGGAAGTAATGAGAATATCTGCTCTCTACTATCAAGTTACAGACGAGAGAATTCGTGCGGAGTTCAAAGGAGACAAAGCGGTTTGTGGTGAGGCTACCGCAGAGGTTTTAAAAACGGGAAAGCCGAATATATCCTTCCTATGCCATGGAGCGAGAGAATACAGTGAATACCTTGCAGAAGAAGTGGTCATAGGGTTTCCATTCAATACATTCAAGAAAATCGTCGATGCCATATTGAAAAAAAGAGTTAAATCCATGTGTGGATGTTCGATGGATGATATTCCTGCCCATGTGGTCAAAAAAATGAGAAGTCTGGGGTTCGACAAGGCCACCGACCACTTTGCAGGAATATTCAACAAAAAGATCGTAAAGGCTTATTTGCTCAGAGACCTCTCCTCTATAACCNTCTTCACCTCTATAAAGCTGAGAGGCGAAAATGATGGAATGACAGGGACTCTACACGAGAAGGTAAACGATACCATTTATTTAAATTATTCAAACCATTCAAACAGCATCTATTTAACGAAAAGAGGAAAATGGTTGGATCTCTCCACAACAGTGGAATTCAACGATGTTGCGAGAGAAGTGTTAAACAAAAGCTTTGACGAGGTTCTGCTCAGTAAAGCTGATGAGTTGGTCAAAGTAGCTGAGGATCTTGAAAGAAGATTGAGTTACACCCAATAGTACCTTTAGCCACTTAGCTTCAACATTTATCAATACTTATCAATTTTAAGATCGGATAAATTTTTAAAATCAGATAAAATCTGATAAAATTATAAGAAGAAAAAGTTTATTTAGCTTAATCAGAAGGAGGATGCGAAATGAGTGACTGGAAGAATTGGCGACACATAACCAAGCTTGACCCAGATCGGGAGAACCCAGAACATATAATCAAAGCGGTGGCGGAGAGTGGAACCGATGCGGTTATGATTTCGGGTACGGAGGGTGTTACAGAAAAGAAAGCCCGAATTTTATTCGAGAAAATACGGGAATACGGCATCCCGGTAGTAGTAGAGCCATCAGATCCTTCAAATGTTGTTTATGAGGGCGATTATCTGTTCATCCCAACTGTTCTAAACTCGGAAGATGGGGAGTGGATCACAGGCAAACATGCAAAGTGGATTTCAATGAACTATTCCAACCTAAGAAAATTCAAAAGCCTTGTAGATAGAGCAGTCATGGAAGGGTACATCGTGCTGAATCCCAATTCTGCGGTTGCCAGAGTGACGAGATCAAATTGTAGCCTCTCTCCAGAGGAGGTGGCAAGCTACGCCATCGTGGGAGAGGTAATCTACAAGCTACCAATAATATACATCGAGTACAGTGGGATGTACGGAGATCCGGATGTCGTGAAAGAGGTTTCAAATGTTCTCGAGAAATCAGTTCTCGTTTACGGAGGCGGAATAGACTCCAAGGACAGAGCGGAGGAGATGTTGAAGTATGCAGACATAATCATTGTCGGAAATGTAATTTACGAAAAAGGCATAGACAGGTTTCTGGAAACGATTCCTGATTGAAATGACCGAAATGTTAAAATTAAAGGCTCTCTGGGAACTCTACAGGCTTGAACATGGACTAATGTACGCACTCGGGGTTGTAATAGGCATTGTTGTAGCTGAAGGGATAACAGTACCCTTCGAAAAAGCAATATTCGGTATCCTTACCGCTGTCTTCCTTCAAGCCTCCGCTTTTGCTCTTAACGACTACTTCGACTACGAAGTGGACCTAATGAATGAAAGGTACGACAGACCTCTTGTCAGAGGTGAACTATCAAAATCATCGGCACTGATGTCATTTGCCATCCTCACCCCGATAGGGTTCATGTTCTCGTACCTCATCAGTTTCACCGCATTTGTTCTNGCCTTTGCAATAACAATACTCGGATTCTTTTACGATGTGAAGCTTAAGGAGTTTGGTATCCTTGGCAATGCATACATCGGATTCACAATGTGTGCTCCATTCATATTTGGAAGTGTTGTCGCCAAGAACACCATAACGATGCCCATCGTCATTTTGTCATTCATGGCTTTCCTCTCGGGGATTGCAAGGGAGATAATGAAGGGAATCGAAGATGTAGACGGAGATTCGCTGAGGAATGTAAGAACCGTTGCAAGGATGAAAGGAGAGGCGGTGGCGGGGAAGTATTCATCAATCATATTCATGGTCAGCATAGCCTTAAGTCCAATTCCCTTTCTGTTTCTCGAGGAATTCTTTATGGATTTCAAATACCTGATACCAGTGATCATAACAGATCTCATGCTACTAAAGATCTCAGTAAAAATGCTTAGGGGTAATTTCGGGAAGGAGGATATAAGGAAATACAGGAAGGAGAGTTTAATCGCAATGACATTCGGGCTGATTGGCTTTCTCGCAGGAGCATTTTAGGATTTGAAAAAATCGAATTACAAGAACAAAAAACAAAATAGCGGAAAAAAATACTTAAATAGTCTTTTTCACAATTTTTGGTTGGTGATTTTATGATCCTCGATGAAAGGGATATGAGAAGAGAATTGATAAAGTATTCCGCGTACCCACTTATGATCTCCGCCAGAACCGCTCCGAAAGCCAAGGGAGAAGACAGTCTTGAAATACTACTCGTAGATGGAGAGGAAAAGGATAAAATCGCGGATGAAATGGAGAAGATGAAAGACAGACACAAAGACTTTGTGAGAGATGCAGATGGTGTGAGAAAAAGCCATGCAATTATTCTGATAGGGGTTTACGGAGATAAAACCATAGGTCTTAACTGTGGTGCATGCGGTTTCGGCACATGCAATGATTTGAAGAGGGCGGGCAGGAAGAAGGGACTCGATTTTACCGGACCTAACTGTGCATACAAGCTAATAGACCTCGGTATAGCTCTTGGCTCTGCAGTAAAGCTTGCATCAGTATTCGGAATTGACAACAGAATAATGTACAGGATTGGTGCAGTAGCGAAGAAAATGGGTATAGCTAAGGCGGATGTTGTTCTCGGAATACCGCTCACCGCAATGGGCAAAAATCCGTTCTTCGACAGAAAGACTTGAAGAACGAAAATAAGAAAATCTCTNAAAATGAGAGTTCTCGACTTTCCATCCTCATCTCTATCTTTGAAGCTCTCTGAAGAGTATGGGTATGATGAGTTCATAGTTAGGAGATGGATTAATCTGTTCGGTGAGAGAGAGACTGAGGAGCTAATGTCAGCAATGGAGAATGTTCCGAAATACATACGGATAAACACACTGAAGATGGACGAAAGTCTGGTGATTGAGAGACTGAAAGAAAGAGGGTTTAACTTAGAGTGCACAGATGTGGACTACTGCTACAAAATAACAGATGAACCGTACTCCATAGGAGCGGTTCCAGAATATCTGATGGGNTACTACTACATAATGGATAAAAGCTCCTGTGTTCCCCCTTTAGCTCTCTCACCCACCACTCACGATTTCATTGTGGATATGGCATCCTCACCGGGAGGAAAGACGACTTTCATCGCTCAACTCATGGAAAATAAAGGTGTCATCCTTGCAATTGAGGCACAAAGGGAGAGAATTCCACCACTAATAGACAACATACACAGAATGGGGGTTANGAACACCGCGGTAATAAAAATGGATGCAAGAAACCTGCATAAAACCGAGATAAAACCTGACAAGATACTACTTGATGCCCCATGCACAGGAGAGGGAATCATCCACAAAGATGCAACAAGAAAAAAAAGCAGAGGAAAACGAGACATCCTATTCTGCTCGAATCTGCAGTATCACCTCTTAATCTCAGCTATTAGGTGCTTGAGAGAGGATGGGGTTCTCGTTTACTCCACATGCTCGCTAACACCGGAAGAGAACGAGATCGTAGTATCCAAGGTATTCGACTATTTCGAGGGAAAAATTGATCTGAAAACTGAGAAGATACCATACGGGGATAAACCACTGATGCTAAGAGGAGTTAGAGATGAGCTTAGAAAAGCAAGAAGGCTGTACCCCCACAAACACGAATGTTCCGGATTTTTCGTTGTTAAGATAAGGAAGATATAGTATTTCAAAAAAACTTTTTAGATTAGGCTCATTATCCTGTTTAGGGCATGCATGATCTGCAGATCCATGTATCTCTGCTCCATAACTAATCCATCCAAAAACCACCAATTATCGAGTATCTCTTCCTCGCTATACCTCTCCATGAAATTCACAGCCATACTCATGTTCTCCAAACACACCTCATTAGCCTTGCGAATTAGCTCGGAAACTGTTCGTTTGTAGTGCTCAACATCATGCTCATCTCCGAAAAACTTCTCCAGTATTATTGCATCAAACTTGGCAAACCTCAATCGTTCGACTATGCCATCTCTATCAAAGTTTCGATGATGGAAGGCTTGTGTGAAGAACAGTTGTAGCAACTCCAACCTTGGGTCTTCGTAAGTGTAGTCTGGAGCTTCGATCGTTCCCGTAAGCCTTCCCTCCTCTCGAAGTTTGCGAGCGATTGGTGTTCCTGCGTATGGAACCATTTTTGTGAACTGAATAACTGAATCACTTTTCTCATTCACCTTCTTAAGGAAGGCTACATCTTCCTTTACAGTGTCAAATGTGCTGTGTGGATTCAATATCATGAATCCAAACTCAAAAGGCAGTTTCAACTTTCGAAGGGCGTCTATCGCATTATACACATCACCAACCGTGTAATGCTTGTTGTAGATTTTCAACCCCATATCATTTCCAGATTCAATTCCAAGGTAGATACTCATCAACCCCGCATCAATCATATCCTCAAAGAGTTCTGTATCCACATCATCAATACGGCAAGAAATACGCCAGAGAATCTCCTCGTCCAAGTTTCTCTTCCGAAGTTCATGTAAGAAATCTTTGATCCACTGACGGTTGGCGCGACCTTTCATAACGAAGTCATCATCTTCGAATATGAATACTCGAACATCGCTCTCGCGGAATAACATCTCCATTTCTCGTACAACATTGCCCGGAGAACGTGATCGACGCTTGGGACCCGGTGATTCAGCATAGAAGCTCTGGATACTGCAGAAGCTACAATTGTAGTAGCATCCTCGGCTGGCTAAGATCGGACAAACACCNACTCCTCTATGCTTCGTAATGGTATCTCTGAGAGGAAAAGGCAAGTCATCAAGATTCTGTATTAAAGGTCGAGGTGGATTTACCACTATTTCACCGTTTCGCCTGTAAACGAGTCCCTTAATTTTAAACCACGACTTTGGATTATCAATTCTTTTAAAAAGCTCCAAGAGGGTTTCCTCACCCTCTCCTCGAACCACAGAATCAAGCTCTGGAATTAATTCCAATACGCTCCCATATTCAAAGGTTGGAAAATGTCCACCAATCGTGAAATGAGCGCTTACACCATTCTGACGAAGGTAACTAATTAAACCCGCAAACTCATGAAGCATTCTCTGGAATATTAAAGAGAATCCGACGATTTTCGGCTTTTCATCTCGAATTATCGAAAGAATTTCCAGTTGAGAAAATTTATCGNATGGTACTATCCTCACCCTCACATTATGCTTGGATAAAAAGCTGGCAATAGATCGCAAGCCGAGGTTTTCAACCTCTTCGTACCCTATTAACAGAACATCACATTTGCCCGTGCTCATACCCATCGAACTCAATAAATCGGAGAATGGCCTATGTGTGCTGTGTGATAGTTCTAAAGTCTACAGCAGAACTACCTTACTTGTATTCCTCCTCCAGAAGGTCTTTCACAAGTTTAAGAAGTCCGATCTGCCTTTCCATTTCCTCAATCATATTTTCAATCTGGTGTATCTTAAGCTGTGCCAACCTTCTTCTGTCAAGAAGCATTCCAACCGCAGGATCAGCTGCCCACTGAACCCGAACCCAAGATGGGACCTCGTGCGTTCGAAAATGCTCGAGCCAAGGTGGGGCTGGATCCGCAATCGGACCTCGGAAATGGNACACTAAATCACCCATTGGGGCTCTTGGTATATCCAATTTAGCCTTTATTTCATCCAAAGCTCTGATAATTTCCTTCAAGATTTTTTCATCCATTTTCTCACCTCCAACACCATCATTTCACCCTACAACATCTAAACTATTACAAAAAAGCCAAATCTACTTCCTCCATCCAAAATGTTTTTACATCATCACCTCCTTTTATTTATCAATCTAAATATCAATCAAAGACGATAATATACACCTATACCAAATATTAATATTTAAACTTTTCGACCATCGAATATGTTCGATACAGTAAATCAANCCATATCTCTTTAAATGACTATATNTTTACAGATCACACATTTTCCAACAGAAAAACATTAGAATGAGTTGCTCGAAACAACTCCCGCTTTCTCATAGCAGAACCAATACAAACTGTCCGCTTCATCAACCACAGTCAGGCGGGACTACCACAGTACATTGGAAATTCTTTTATTCTTGCACCATGTCATTATGATATGCTTGAAATTAATGGTGTTGAAGTAGAGGACACATACTGCGAGGCTTTCGATGGGATATACTCGAGGTTTATAATAACTGCAAAACACAAATGGCTCTTGAAAAGTGCAGCATACGGTGCAACAGCCCTCCCATCAACTGTTTTTGGCGAGTCCGAGGGTGGAATAGACAGATGGCTATCTCCAGAGGAGACGCCCGACGGAAGGCACGGAGCCATAGCACAGGTGTGGGTTCAAAAGAGNAAGAAATTCCTCGATGTCCTTATGAGGGAGATGAGCAAAAGACTGAGACAGGGTGTTCTCGTTGTTCCCACAACGAGAGTCTTCAACGCAACGGATAGTGATGCAAAATTTGATGCGGAGATCAATGTAGGAAGGTGCGGAGATGGATACGAGTGGGAAGAAGAGATGTGGGGTAGAAAAGTCATAAGAGTCCCGATAATGTTTGGNGAGTTCATTATAGAGAGGTACATAGGGTATGCGGAGGGCGTTGCTGGAGGAAATATCTGGTACTTCTGCGATTCCGAAGAATCCGCTTTGGAAGCAGGTGAGCTTGCGGTAGAAGCTTTAAAGGAGATTGACGGTGTGATAACTTCCTTCGGGATCTGTTCTGCTGGTTCAAAACCGGAAACGAAATACCCAGAAATCGGTCCGACCACAAACCACTATTTCTGTCCAACACTAAAAGGAAAGATTCCGGACTCAAAGGTACCCGATGNTGTTAAATCCATTCCAGAGATTGTGATTAACGGTATAAATCTGGATGTGCTCAAGAAAGCAATGTATGTCTGTATGGAGGTTGCAAGTAAGGTCGATGGGGTTGTTAAAATCTCGAGCGGAAACTACGATGGAAAACTCGGACAGCACAAAATCTACCTGCGAGATATCCTCAACGAGTTTGGCTAAGTTATTTATTATTTATCATTACAAACACTCATTTTTTTAAAACTTTTTGGAATTGTCGGATAATTTATTATAATTTATTTTTCTTAAAAAAAGTAAAATTTTTAAGTTAGCACAATTCGGTTACAACCATGTACAACTATCAATTGATTTTAAAGAGAGTATTGGAACACGGTGTTAGATGGGCTCCAAAGCAAGAGATTGTATATCGGGATGTGATGAGATACACATACTCTGACCTCTATGAGAGAGTACACAAGCTTGCCAACGCCTTAGAAAACCTCGGTGTAAAAGAGGGCGATAAAGTTGCGGTTCTCGATTGGGATTCTCACAGATATCTCGAGTGCTATTATGCAATCCCAATGATGGGTGCAATTCTCCATACGGTCAATGTCAGGCTCTCAGCAGAGGACATCGTATATACGATGAACCACGCAGAGGACGACGTTGTTCTGGTTTACAGTGACTTCGTACCCCTAATTGAATCAATAAAAGACAAACTCGATGTAAGCAAATTTATTCTGCTGACCGATTCAGAATACCAGACAGATCTCACAGATGTGGAATACGAAAGCATGCTCAAGGATTCCGATGCAAAATACGATTTTCCAGATCTCGATGAGAACACCATCGCGACGATGAGCTACACCACCGGAACTACGGGAAGGCCCAAAGGTGTGTTTTTCACCCACAGACAGCTCGTCCTGCACACTTTCGGTTTGCTAACGACATTCACATCCTACGATTCCAAAGTGAAGATAGGAGACAAGAGCATATCGATGAGGGTCGGGAGTGGTGATGTGTACATGCCATTGACTCCAATGTTCCACGTACATGCATGGGGAGTGCCGTACATGGCAACTGTTCTCGGTACAAAACAGGTCTATCCGGGAAGATATGATCCACAGATGATTCTAAAGTTAATTCTTGAAGAGAAGGTCACATTCAGCCATTGCGTGCCAACTATTTTGGCGATGATAGTGAATGCCATGCCCGAAGGATTCACTCTTCCGGGTTGGAAGATGATCATCGGGGGGTCAAAACTCAACAAGGGTTTGGCACAAAGGGCGTACGAAAAGGGAATATATGTCATGGCAGCATACGGAATGTCCGAGACATGTCCACTATTAACCGCTGCAAACCTCAAACCTGAGCTTTCGGACGAGGATGATGTTATGGANTATGTTATCAAAACAGGATTCCCAGCGTTTCTTGTGGATATAAGAGTCGTGAGAAGCGACTGGACGGATGTTAGAAGAGACGAAAAGGAGATGGGAGAGATTGTTGTAAGAGCACCATGGCTCACCCAAGCATATTACAAAGACGAGGAGAAAACTAAGGAGCTGTGGGAGGGTGATTGGCTCCACACAGGAGATATCNCGGTAGTTGATGAATACGGATACATAACAATCGTTGACAGAATAAAAGATGTGATAAAAAGTGGAGGAGAGTGGATAAGCTCTCTAACCCTCGAGAACCTCGCAAGCCTGCATCCTGCAGTACTTGAGAGTGCAGCCATAGGGGTGCCAGATGAGAAGTGGGGTGAGAGACCGCTACTCGTAGTGAAACTCGATGAGAAAATGAAGGGGAGTGTTACAGAAGAGGACATCAGAAACCACATGATGAAATTCGTGGAAGAAGGAAAGATCACAAAGTGGGCTGTACCGGACAGAGTCGTTTTTGTGGATGAGATCCCTAAAACAAGCGTTGGAAAGATAAACAAGAGAGAGTTAAAACAAATGTTTTCTTAATTTTTTTTGAATGAAAAAATTTATATTTTCTAAGGTGATATTTCTTTACATGGGGAGAGGCGGAGTTGCAGGTATTGCGTTGATATTGGGATTGTTGTTCATGGCAGCAATATACTTCATAATGGTGTATTTGAATAAATAACCAGAAGTACCAAAGCGACACCCAAGCAAAAATCCCAAAATTAGCAAAAATTAAACAAAAATCAAGATCAAATTTTTTTTAGAGAGAAGAGGCGATCATCTCTGCTGCTTTTCTCATCTCGATTCTTATCAATCCCAGATTAACCTTTGGATCAGTAAAAACACTCAGCATAGCGTTTTCTCCGGCATCGATTAGAAGAACTTTTCCCTTATCACCCTCAACCATTATAATATCGGTCTTACCGGACATTAACCTATCCATAACGCTTGAGCCTGATCCATAAGCAGCAGCAACCATTGCCGCTGCAAGATCGGGATCGAAAGATTTGTCAGTTGATTCATGCTCGATTATTAATCCGTCTTTCTCCACTATTGCTACGCCCTTTACCCCATCTATTCTTAAGAGGTTGGCAAGGATATTTTCAAACATTCTCTACCACCTCATGACGGTTTCTAATTATTTCTGATTTAATTATCGAGTATTTAAAATTTTCCAGCAATATTATCAACTTTTAGTAATCATAATTTCTTAGTTTAAAAAACCTTTGAAACTGATAATGATGAGACAGCAATGACCACGAAAGTTAATAAAGATTTTCGAATTAAAATGGATAAACTAAAAGCTCAAAACTGCTCAACCCTATCCGCTAAAAATTTTTAATTTCGATAATATAAATATACTCATCATCATTACCAGACGATAAAATTCAATAAACAGTTTCCAAAATCCGATAAATTAGTTACAACGATTTCTTCATATCATAAAGCAATTCTATGAGTAGGTACCCTGAAAATATCCAAGATAAACTGGCGGATTTGCTAAAAAATAGACAGGAGAGAGTTCTTTTAAAAGAGAAACTTTATATATTGTAATTTATGGAGTGCTATTATGGATGAGTATGATTATGCTATTGAGTCTGTGGAGAAGATTATTTTATCAATGGATTCCGCGGTAAAAGAGATGTGGTCTGCTGGCTACACAGGAATGATGGTATCTGTTGGCAGAGTTTTTGCAGGAGAGGAGAGTAAAAAAAGTCTTGCAGAAGATATTCCATCAGTTTTAANGGAGATTTCTGAGATATTTCCGGGGATGGAATACGAGTTCGAAGATGGCAAGATTATCGTGAAGAAATGCATTGTAAGGGACTTGGCCAACAAAGGAGTGACCGAGATGGGCGGTCCACTATGCATGTTCATGAAGGGATTCCTTATGAAAATGATAGAGACAGTCGAAGGAACGCAAAGAAAGCTCGACATCAAGATGGGTGAGTTGTGCGAGATAACACTGAGGTGATACCATGGACGAGGAGAAAATGAGGAAGATGGAGGAGCTGAAGGGGAGAATGGCTATTCTTGCCATACTAAGCAATGCACTTGAGCTACTCAGCGGTGACTGGGCGAGAACGATTTGTTTCATTGCAGGTAAAAAGCTCGGAGAGAATTCGGATGTTGAGAATTCCTCCTCAATCGAGGAGGCAATCAAAAATGTGGAGCCTTGGAAGATCGAGATCTTCGAAAATAAGGAGGACGGGCAGTTGATNGTNTTCAAAGAGTGNCCNATAAGACAGACCCACTATGCGGTGTGCACAAATCAGGGTGGACCTCTCTGCCAAGTTACACACGGTTATTTCGCCCAAATATTCTCAAAAGCTATCGGAAAGGATGTAAAAATCGAACTAATCCATGCTGGACCGAACGCATGTCTGAAGAGGGTGGTGGTTGAATGAAGATTGCAACACTGAAACTTGCATCATGTTCCGGATGCCATGTTGCACTTCTTGACACTCACGAGAAAGTGCTTGAGATCGGAGAGAACATAGTCTTTTCACCCATACTCATTGACACAAAGGAGATGCCGGAATGTGATGTTGTCTTAGTAGAAGGAGCAGTAAGAACTGCAGAAGAGCTTGAACTTCTTGAAAAGGCAAGAGAAAAGGCAAAAACATTGGTGGCTTTCGGAACATGCTCCGCGTTAGGAGGNATTTCAAGCTTAGGAAACATCTATTCAAAAGAGCAAATTCTTGAGAGAGTATACGGTAAACAGCCCGAAGACGTGCCCGAATTCCTCGATTTAGCCCTACCAATAGATGAGTATGTGGAGGTTGACTACTACCTGCCTGGCTGTGCACCACCGCCAGAATTGATTGCAGACTTTCTAACCGCCATAATAAAAGGAGAGAAACCGAAAAGTATAGAACATCCAGTTTGCGCGGAGTGTGGCAGGGAAGTGAAGTACATAGAGATTGATGGAATAAAGAGGTTCGGAATTCCGCAGGAAGGTATTTGTTTATTAAGTCAAGGCTTCCTATGTCAGGGGAGTGTTACAAGGGGTGGTTGCAAGGCGTTATGCACAAAGGCTGGCATCCCGTGCAGAGGTTGCAGGGGTCCAACTCCAAAGATTATGAGATCGTACTGCAGAGACTACCTGAACGAGATTACGGAGAGACTTAAGAGGATCACGGGATACGAGATGCACCCAGATGATATTGCAAGCATTTACGCCCATGTTTTCGGAAGCAATATGAAGAACAAACCTGTTTCGATGATTAAAGCCTTGATGAGGAGTGGTAGGCATGGTTGAAGTAATTATTGATGAGGATAAGTGTGTTAAATGCAGGGAGTGTGTTGTGGTCTGCCCAACGGAGGTCATAGTCGAGGAGGATAACAAACCCGTTGTAAAGGATGCGAACAGGTGTATCGGTTGCCTAAGCTGTAGTTACATATGCAGAAGTGATGCAATAACCCACAANGACATCTATCTTGAGAAGAAGCTCGTGTACGATCCCGTCATCGAAGAAAAAATCCTAAAATTCATCTGAGGTGGTTGAATGATTATCGAGCCAGTTACAAGAATTGAGGGGAACGCAGGAATAGAAGTAAAAGATGGCAAGGTACTTTTCAAGGTCGTTGAGCTGAGAGGTTTCGAAAAATTTCTTGAGGGAAGGGGTTTTGAAGAACTGCCACGACTTACAGCAAGAATTTGCGGAATTTGTCCAGTTAGCCATACGATGGCAAGTGTTAAGGCAATAGAATCTGCGTTTGGTGTTGAGATCCCAGAAAGAGCGGAGATGCTCAGGAGAATTCTCATTTTTGCTCAGGCAATCCAATCACACACTCTTCACCTCTTCTTCTTGGCAATTCCGGACTATATGAATGTTGATGAGCGAAATGTCCTAGGATTAGCGAAAGTTAANCCAGATCTCGTTAAAAATGCTGTTTTTCTTAGAGAGGTTTCTCAAAATCTTGTGGAGGCGATAGCAGTCAGAGCGGTACATCCCGAAACAGTTCCCGGAGGGGTTCCTAAGGACCTCGACGATGAGAAGGTTAAAAAATTCATCATGGATTTGAAGAAGGGTTTAACGATCGTAGAGGAGATTTCAAATGAGATTAAAGACATATTCAAAGAACCCAAACAGAACATATCCACTGCATACCTATCGCTAACTTCAAACGGAAATATTGACTTCTACGGAGGAGAGATAAAAGGAATCGACGAGAATGGAGAAGAGATTGCCAAATTCAACGGAACAGACTATAACAAGTACATCGAGGAGAGAATCGAACCGTACAGCTACTTAAAATTCCCGTATCTGAACGGGAAGATGTACAGGGTTGGCCCCCTCGCAAGAGTTAACATAGCTAAGGCAGATACAGATTTCGCAGGCGAACTGCAGAAAGAGGTTTTCTCAGAGATAAGACATGAAACCACACTGTACAACTACGCAAGATTTGTTGAACTTGTTTACTCAATCGAGAAGGCAATTGAACTGCTTGAGAATCTAAAACCGGGTGTGGTAAGAACCGAGTTTAACATAAGTAGCGGAGAAGGAGTTGGCGTTGTTGAGGCCCCGAGAGGGACTCTCTTCCATCATTACAAGTTCAACGACAGAGGGTTGCTCGAGTGGGCAAACCTAATAGTCGCGACTGTCCAGAACAACCCAGCGGTAAATGCAGAATTGAATGAGGTGTACAACAAAGAGGGTGCCNATGCCCTTGAGCCTATTGTGAGAGCATACGATCCCTGCCTTAGTTGTGCAAGCCATTGAAAAATGCGAAAAAAATTTTTAAATTTTTCATTTTTGTTTTATTTGTGGATCCTTTAACCGCTTTAAAATGGGNTGGAATTGTGTTTCTTGGTGGATTTATTGGTTACTTTGGAAAATACCTCGGAAAATTGATAATTTCCAAAATTCAAGATGTTGTAAATCCCAATACAGATGAAAACTACAAGCCACACGAAAATGAGCGGTACCTAAGTAAACCAGCATACAAGACGGNCGAGGATGGGAAAGACTACATAACGGACTACAAAACAGAAAAGAAGAAAATAAAAGTTGAGAAAAAGAGACTGAAACTGCTGAGGAAAATAAGTGAGAACGAGAGGTGACTGAAAAGGGAGGCATAGTATCATTAGAATCGAAATCGGATTCAAGAAAGGAAAATATTATATTTAGTGAATACAAAAGGTGTCTGAATGAGATCTGCTTTAGACGAAGATATATCGAGAAAATTCTACTGGAATGCGATACTTTCGATAATAATGGGTTTGATCATATTCTTCTGGGGTAGTGGCGTGTACAGCATAATATCCACATTCAATGTTTACTTTAGGCTTTCTTATGTCTTGCTTGCCTACACAATAGCATTCATATTTTTTGCGGTATATCTCGAACACAGGGGTGTGAAGGTCCCATATCTTTTTGCCGGTGCTGGATTGCTATCCTTCCTCGTGACATTCATCGGAGTATGCTCAATCAATGGAGTCCTGTGGATCATAGAGAACTTCCCACCGATAGATAATCTGCTAATTGGTTTGTCCCTGAGCATTCTCGCTGGATTCGTTTTCATAAAACTCATAACTTCTCCACGAAAAGATGAGTACGAGTACGAGTAAGAATAGACAAGAATTTTAAAGCCTGCAAACAACCAACATACCATGAAGATAGGAATCATCTCCGACATTCACGGAAACGCTGTTGCACTAGATAGAGTCCTCGA
This sequence comes from Archaeoglobus sp. JdFR-32, assembly GCA_002010195.1. Lineage (GTDB taxonomy): Archaea > Halobacteriota > Archaeoglobi > Archaeoglobales > Archaeoglobaceae > Archaeoglobus_A. The sequence continues at coordinate 23,168 of MTMT01000023.1, read as the reverse complement.
GANGCTCGAGGGATGCGATGAGATCGTGTGTGCAGGGGACATAGTAGGATACTACCCTTATTTTAATCAGGTTATCGAGACCTTAAGAAAGGAGAGAATTCACTCAGTTCTCGGTAATCATGACTACTCTGCACTAACAGGAGATCTCAGAGAGCTTGACACTTACGGAAAGGTTTCTGTAACAATCACAATGAAGAATTTGGAGAAAAAAAACAGAGAATGGTTGGATAACCTCCCTCTGATGATTCAGACACCATACTTTAACATATACCATGCATTTCCATCCGACTCCATCGACGCACTAATGAACTTTATATACCCTTCTTTCCCCCTTATTGAGAAAATTCTGGAGGAGGAAGGAAAAAACATCGTAGTAGGACATACGCATATCCAATTTAAGAAGGATTTTAACAATTTGACCCTCTTAAATCCGGGAAGCGTAGGTCAACCAAGAGACGGAGATTCAAGAGCACCGTTCGCCATATTCGATACTGAGAAAAAAGAGTTCAAGTTCGATAGAGTCGAGTACAACATTTACGAGGTTATTATGGAGGTGGAAAGAGCGGGGCTACCAACCGCTTTAGGCTTGAGATTGTTGGAAGGGCGATGATGCTGTCGCTAAGGTTTTACACACATGTTACTTAGGCACCTTTTCTAATTTCCTCGATCCCTCTCGATTCACTCTACCCCCAATATAAGGAAGGTAAAACTATAAAACTAACTCCATGAAATACTTAAACTGTTAACTCCGCTACTCAGAGTTCTCCACTCTCAATAGTTCCACGATTTTTACAGAGTAGCCCTTCTCACACATTCCCGGAGAGTCTCCAATAACCTTATCCACGATAACCTCCTCGCCGTCTCTCACCTCAATTGGATGGCAGAGATTGTACATATTACAATCCAGATGTCCACATTCCTTCTTGCTGTACTTGATTTTTGCTCCAGGAACGGATTTCTTAGCATCTATCAGGGCTATTATCGGTAGTTCAACCACCTCAACTGCAATAACCCCGTTGTCGTGTAATGCACACTCTTGAACTGTTCCATCCCTCAAACCCACAATCTTGTACTTTGCGTTCTCTCTAAGCCTGAGGCAAGTTCTTTTTATTTTGCAGTTCTCACATTCCTGTGCACCACCGATGAATGTAAACTCTACTCCAACATTAGCCCAATCTTTCCCGCATAAGGTAATTATCTTATTAACCTCATCCATCCACTCTCACCTTTCTTCATCCTTAATTTTTACTCTTCAAACCTTATACTTTCACTTCATCTTTCTTTGAAATTTTCTTTACCTTACACCTTTTTCCTACACCCTTCAATCCAAATTGAATATTCTTGTATTTAACACTTTACTGAGCTAAAAATTGTTCAGTATTTAAATATTTTTTAGAAATTTTTTATTTTTAGATTCCCAGCATATTTTTAGATTTTGAGAGGGTTTGAGGGTGCTCGAACACACCATCAATTTCAACATCAAGGTGAACTGTCGATGTTCGTAAAATCGAGTTTTTGTTGTTTCCTTTAACCTTTCCCCCTTTCCTACCTCTACATCCTAACCTTACAGTTCCGAAAGGCATTTTATTCAACAACCTTATGACTGGATCCGTAGAGTAATCTTAGCTACTTGAAAATATAATACGCTCTGAAAAACTGAAAGCCTATGAGACACAAGATAAAATGAAAATACAAGCGGAAGTTCAAAATACCCTGCCAAGTATTGAAAGTTTTAAATACATTGCTGGAGGGTGTAAATCATCATGGCAAAGAAAAAGGAGAAGGTTCCGTTACCGGAGATTAACATAGGAATGGTTGGTCATGTTGACCACGGCAAAACAACCTTAGTTGCCGCACTAAGTGGAGTGTGGACAGACAGACACAGCGAAGAGCTAAAAAGGGGAATCTCGATCAGGCTCGGATACGCAGACACAACATTCAGGAGATGTCCCGAGGGAGGAGAGTATACAGTTGAGGTGAGGTGTCCCAACCACAATGTCAAAACGGAGATACTCAGAACAGTTAGCTTCGTAGATAGTCCCGGGCATGAGACACTGATGGCAACAATGCTCTCCGGTGCCGCACTAATGGATGGTGCGGTTCTGGTCATTGCAGCAAACGAGAGATGTCCGAGACCTCAAACAAAGGAACACTTAATGGCTCTCGATATCATAGGGGTGGAAAACATAGTAATAGCTCAAAACAAAATCGAGATCGTGTCTAGGGACAGGGTGATCGAGAACTACCAAGAGATAAAAGAATTCGTAAAGGGAACGGTTGCTGAAAATGCACCGATTGTCCCCATCTCTGCCCAGCAGAAGGTTAATCTCGATGTGCTGATTGAGGCAATTGAAGAGACGATTCCCACTCCAGAGAGGGATATGGATTCCCCTCCTCTGATGTTCATCGCCAGAAGTTTCGATGTCAACAAGCCGGGAAATCCACCAGAAAAACTTCTGGGAGGAGTTGTAGGAGGTAGCCTGCTCAGAGGTAGAATATCTGTAGGTGATGAGATCGAGATCAGACCGGGCTTAAAGGATGAACGAGGAAACTGGAACCCAGTTACATCAGAAGTGGTTGGNATAATGGCTTCTGGAAAAAGTGTGAATGATGCCACTCCCGGAGGGTTGGTCGGAATCTCCACGAAACTCGATCCAAGGCTAACAAAGAGTGATGCTCTCGCGGGAAATGTCCTCGGCTACCCTAATGAGCTCCCAGAGATTTTAACCCAATTCACGATGGATGTGAGACTGCTTGAGAGGGTTGTTGGTACGGAGGAGGAGCTACAGGTGGAGAACATAAAAATGAATGAACCACTGATGCTCAGTGTCGGTACAGCAACAACACTCGGAATCGTAACCTCAGCGAGAGACGATGTTGTTGAGGTGAGACTTAAGAGACCTGTTTGTGCTGAGAACGGATGGAATGTTGCGGTAAGTAGAAGAATAGGAAGCAGATGGAGGCTGATCGGAGCAGGAGTTATTAAATAACCGCTTAAGTTGGGCTGTTGGAGCGAATACAGATATTTAGATTGGAAGCCCAACACCCACACTGTTAAAATGATCCGTTTAAGATGATTCGCGAATCAAAATTAACGGAGTCAGCAGGATTAAAGGCATGTTTCGACACGAATTTTCTCATATATTCGGTTAAGCAGAAGGTAGACTTCTTAACTCAGTTGAAAAACAGAGGATTTTCCAAATTCTATGTCCCGGACAAAGTTGCACATGAGGTAGAAGAGTTGTCCAAAAAATTAAGGGGAAAAGACAGGACCGCTCTTAGAGTTGTATCAGAAATAATAAAAAGGGAATTTGAGGTTATTAAAACCGAATCTGATGTTGCTGATGATTCGTTGATAGAGGTGTGTCTCAACCACAACTGCCACCTATTCACAAACGACAGGATTCTAATAAAACGGGCTAAGAAGAGGGGCATANCGATCGGCTACCTGAGAGGTTGGAAGGTTGTTGATGTTGATGCTCCTTGAATCGTTGATGTTGTATTCCACGGATCATTGGGGGATTTCCTGAGAAGGATAGGATAGCAAAAGAAGTTTCAACGCAATATAAGGTAAATAAGACTAAAAATCAGAGTTATAATCAAAAAATCACGCAAGAATCTTTTTTACTGTAGAAACCCCCCTGCTCAGCAGTTCTTCAGCCATAGATTTTGTTTTTGCTTCCGCAAACACTCTTACTATCGGCTCGGTTCCAGAAGGNCTGATTAGGATCCACCCATCCTCATAATCAATTCTCGCTCCATCCGTGAAGTTTGCAGATGGGAATTCTAGCTTCAACCCCTCCAATAGCTTGATCTTATCTTTACAAGGCATTTTTTCTTTTAGAGTATAATATCTCGGGATTTCACCTACCAGCTCCGAAATCGGTCTGTTTTCNATAGCCATTAATTCAAGAACCTTTGCGGAACTCATTCCTCCGTCTCTCGTAAGCTGGAACTCGGGGAATATCAAGCCTCCATTTCCTTCTCCACCAAAAACTGCATCTATTTCCTTCATAACTTTAACAACAACCGGTGATCCCACTGCAGTATACACAACTTCCCCACCCTCTTCAACTACCGCATCTTCCACGCATTTGGAACTCGATACAGGTGTAACAACTTTTCCCTTTCTCTTCCTAACATAGTGCTTAGCCATCAGTGCAAGCATGACATCCTCCGGTATGAACTCACCCCTTTCATCAACAAAGGTGGCTCTATCAGCATCCCCATCATGTGCGATTCCGAGATTTGCATTTGTAGCTTTTACAGTCTCCTTAAGCAACCAAACATTCTTCTCCTCAGGTTCGGAGTTTCTTTGAGGAAATGTGCCATCTGGGTGAGAATTGATCGTTATTACCTCACAGCCAAGTTCTCTTAAAAGGATCGGTGTTGTAAAAACACTTGCTCCATTACCGCAATCAACAACAACCCTAAACTTCTTCTCCGCAATCCTCTCTGACTCTACAGATTTTTTTATTCCGTCTATGTAAAGCTTGTTGCAATCGTCTCTGTAAATCTGACCTACATCCCTCCACTCTGCAATTCTGAATGTTTTACTCTTGTATACTCTCTCACTCTCTTGATCCATCTCCCTTGTAAACTCAGTTCCATCCGAGTTTACAAATTTTATCCCGTTATACTCCCTCGGATTATGACTTGCTGTGACGATAACCCCGCCATCCACATCCTTAACCTTCACATAGTACTGCAAAGCCGGAGTTGGAGCAATGCCCAAATCAATGGCGTTGCTCCCACATGAAGTTATGCCTGACAAAACAGCAGATTTAAGCATTGGTGTCGATATTCTCGTATCTCCTGCCACCGCAATGTCACCATCTTTTATAGTTGCAATGGTCCTACCAAGATTTAAAGCCATTTCAGGGGTTAATTCAACATTCGCTATCCCCCTAACACCGTTAGTGCCAAAGAGCTCTCCTACTGCTCCAATTCGTGACATAATTTTATCTTTCCACAGAAGTTTAAAAATAATTCGCTTTGTAGAGGTGATTAATGCATTATCACGGGTTCAGGATTTGTTCGAAAAGTACATGCTATTCGAAAAGTACATGCGGTAAACAAGACCGAGAATCTCAAGAGGAGAAACTCCTTCACCGAGAGGCATACCAACCACCAGAAATCAGAAAAAGATAAATTNCTTCGAACCCAAGAAATGAAGGCGATGATGAAAGGACCCCTCTGAACAATGATGAGGGTATTGAGTTCTGAGCCGTTTCCAACAATGTGGCTACCTCAAACTCGGTCTAAACGGCACGATGTCAGCCATTGTGATTAGTCCGGGAGCAAAACTTACGACAAATTCTGTAAGATTCACTATTACAGATGCGGTTCCAAGATCACCTTTCGTTCCAGTGCTTCTCCATTTTATCGCATTATCTCCCTCAATAATTATCTCCTCATACTCTTCTGCATTGGCGAACGAATGAAATTCCACCCTTATCTTCTCTTCAGATCCCTTTACAGCAGAACCGAACCCCTTCATTCCAGCAACCCTCTCATTATTCTCTGGGTCTCTCACAATCTCCTGTCCCTCCACAACCCTATCCGGTCTGAACCCCATAGCCTTAGAGATTAGGAGAACGGACTCTGCAAAGCCCACATGACCGCTTATCTTGCCATCTTCTAAAAGCCTTTCAACCTCCTCGTATTCCATACCGACCCCAACCTTTTTCTGAAACGGTTCCCTCCTTTTCAACGCGTCTATGCTTCTGACCGCGGTTATCCTTCTAACCTCTGTAAACGGTGCTGATAGAGTTACAATCAATGAGTCTAGGAGAAATCCCGGGTTTATTCCGGAACCCAAAATTGTCTTCTCGTATTTCTTTGCAAGAGAGTCCAACTCCTCAGATAATTCCGGATATCTGTAATACGGGTAGCTGAGGGTTTCACATGTGCTTAAAACATTGAATCCATTCCTTATGCACTCCTCTATCTGAGGATAAACTTTATCGAGAAAAGACCCCGTACAGAGAAAAACGATGTCTCCTTTGAAATCAAGCTCCTCTTTAACGATGCCATCGGACTCGATTCCAAAATCTCTCAGAGGGCGATCCACCAGCTCTGGATTGATGTCCACCGCTCCAACAACATCTATACCTTTTTTAACGCAACACTGAGCAATTAGCCTTCCTATCGGTCCAAAACCATAGATTACTGCCTCCATAAGCAGTGGAAGAAATAGGGGTTTTTAACATTTCCCATTTCCCATCCACCATTTTCTCATTTCCTGCCCACCACATACCGTTCCGTAGTTCACTCCACACCTCACCCCTGCAGGAGTAATGCAACACTCATAAAAATGGGAGAGAGCACGAGAGATGGGAGCATATTTCCGGGTTTCAAATCGGCTACACCCATCAACTTAATACCTATCGCCACTATAAGCAGACCACCTACTGCGGTAAGCTCGTTTATCACACTCTCCTGAACAAATCCCAAACTAACCCAAGCAAGAACCGTAAAAAACCCCTGATACAAAAGAACGGGTATGAAAGAGAAGAGAACACCGATACCGAGTGTTGATGCAAGAGCAATCGAAGATATGCCATCGAGCATGGACTTAGTTAGAAGGAGAGAGAAATCTCCCGTCAATCCTTCCTGAATTGGACCTATTATTGCCATGGAGCCAACACAGAACAGCAAGGTTGAAGAGACGAAACCCTCAGCAAATTTAGTACCCTCAAATCTTCTCTCAACCCTCGTGCCAAAATTCTCCAAAGCCCTCTCGATCCCTATCACCTCCCCTATTGCAGTTCCAAGAAGGATACTGAACACCAAGATTATCACATCCTTAGTTTTCAAAGCCATTGAGAATCCTATAAGAACTACAACAAGTCCAAGAACTCGCATAAGGGAGTTTCTCAGATCTTCGGGAAGCTTATTACCGACAAAAACTCCGATAAGGCTACCAATCACAATTGCTATTGTATTTATTACTGTACCTATCATCGTATTCGAAGAAACGAAATTGTATAATATTTTTTTGATTTTGGTCTACCTACCGAACTTTATTGAAGGAGAACTCGCGGAAAACGGATACGACAGATGGCTACCCTACAACATTTACAATTTATAATTAACGAATTAGCAATTTTTAAATACTTTTCGTATCCCTTTGATAAATAATGCACCTAATGTCTCCAGATATTGAGAAAGATACGATATACATCGGTTTGAAAGGATTTAGCAGATACTCGGATGAGTTTTCATACACAATAGACGAGATAAATTCATTATGTAGGGAGAAAGAGGTTTTTGTTGCACTGAATCGCGTGAAAGAGGCTGACGAAGTTATGGGAGTGATGGAAAAAATCAATGCTAAAGGGTTCATCCTGAACGATGCGGGAACTATACGGGANGCCAAAAAAAGGTTTCCCGACAGAGTAATCGTTGCGAGTGTCGGACTAAACATTCTAAATGAGTTGGATGTACAGTTTTATGGAGATATTGGAGCAGATATTGTTGTTATACCTCCTGAACTAAACGATGAACTCAAAGAGGATTTGGGTTGGCAACTACCACAAATAAAACCAAACCAGAAACGCCCAAAAATAGAGAGATTCAAGTTTGCATTGGTTGAGATGTTCTACAAAGGAAAGTGCTACCTTAACGCGTTTTTTATTGGAAAGAGTACGAAAAAGGATGGAGTTTGTGGGAAATTATGCTCGAGAAGGTGGAAGGTAAAGGTAATTCTTAACGATACTGATGGAAAAGATGTGGCAATCCTGAAATTTGCACCCCAGCCAAAAGAATTTGATGTGAGTGCNGAATATTTGAAAATTGAGGGAAGACAACTCAGAAAAACTCAGAAAAAAGCGAGGTGATAATTTGGAGATTGTTACAAATGTTCCGACCCTAGAGCAGTTAAGTAAATGCAGTCTCGAACCATACGACGGAATATACTTGGGAAATCCGTATTGCTGGNGATATGATGGAAATCTGATAGCAAGCGATGACATCAAGAATGCGGTAGAACTCGTTAAAAGCGAGGGGAAGAAGGCATATGTCACGACATACGCTGTTCCGAGAAATAAAGNCCTGCCACTAATTTTCAAACTGATTGATGCCATTATGGACTCGGATGTTGATGCAATCGAGTCCACAAACCTCGGAGTTATAAACTACATAAAAAAGGAATACGACTTCAGGGTGCATGCGGGTGGACTTACGAACATCTACACATCCGCAACCGCGGAACTCCTCGTTGAGATAGGTGTTGAGAGAATCATGCCAGCATATGAGATATCCCTCGAAGAGATAGAGATGATAAAAAGAACCGGAGTGGAGATTGAGGTTGTCATCCACGGAAAAATTCCCCTCGGAATTTCTCACAACTGTTTTTTGACCAAATTTGAGGAGAGCTTAGGGGAGAAATGTCCGGATATCTGTAGAAGGGAGGTCTATTTCGAATCAGACGGGTTGGTTCTGAAACCCTTCGGGAATGTAACCCTGAGCGGAAAGGATGTTTGCATGTACGAGCATATCGAGAAACTTATCGAGATTGGTGTAAATGCGGGAAGAGTTGAGGGGATCTCAGAGAGGATAGGGTACAGAGAGAGAGTGGGTAGGATATACAGGAGAAGACTTGAGGTAGGATTTGACAGAAAGGATCTCGAGAAGCTGTTAAGTCTCAACAGACACGGCGTGTGCAACGGCTTTTACTTCAACAGAACGGGTCAGTTGTATGTTGGAGGGGGNGTTTGAATTGCATGTTGAACTACTTGCACCGGGAGGAAGCGTGGAAATGGTTCAGAAGTGCTTTGAATCGGGAGCCAACAGCGTGTATGTTGGAGTGAAAGGGTGGAGCAGAAGAGCGAGCAGATACGAACTTGAAGATCACGAGTTGGTGGACGCAATAAGGATTGCAAGAGACTTCAACGGAGAACTGAGGGCTGGTTTTAACGCCACCCCATCATCGAGTGAGGTAGGAATGTGCTTGGAAAAAATTGAGTCTCTGTACTCCAAAGGTGTCTCTGCCGTAATTTTGAATGATATAGGGTTGATAAAACTCGTAAGGGATAGACTCAAAGATTTGAAGATTGTTGCAAGCATAGGTTGCAACATTCTGAACTACCACGAGGCGAGGCTCTACAAAGACGCTGGTGCGAACATGATTGTCGCAGACTGCAAACTGAGCTTTGATGAATTAAAGGAAATAAAAGAGAAGGTTGGAGTCGGAATCGAGGTTCTTATACATGCGAACACAGACTTCACATACCTCGGAAAGTGCTGGATGAGCGGATACCTGTCTCTGAGACCCGATAAAATAGGGGATAAAAGCTATTTCGTCGGTAGCCCCAACAGAGGTGGAGTTTGCTTCAGACCGTGTCTGAAAAAATGGTGTCTAACTGATGGTTATGCGAAGTTTGCAGATGGTTTCAATCTGCCAAACGATATGTTCCTTATGCTTGAAGAGATTCCAACCCTCGTTGAATTCGTTGACTGCTTAAAAATTCAGGGCAGAGAGTACTCAGTTGAACTGATTGGTGAGATTGTATCATTCTACAGAAGATTTCTTGACTGTCTGAAGTCGGATTGCNATATAAACATAGAACAATGGAAGAGAGAACTATTGAGAATAGCTACAAGAAGGGACGCGGAAAGATTAAGGAAAACACTCCTGCTGATGANGGCTTCAGAAGGAAAAGTAAAACTGTAGGGAGTAGATAAGCCGATAGCAATTCCGCTGTGCCCTACTACCTGCTATGATGTTTCATATTTTAAGACTCTAATCCACCTGACAAGGCTATCAAAAAGCAAAAATTACATCCCTGATCCACATCCGAAACCACAATAAGAACTAAAAAACAAGAACCGAAAAACAAGCAAAATAAATTTAAACCCCCACACGGTTAAAATAACTCGCAAAATAAAGCAGTGGAATACCGGGTCTCAGAAGCGGGGGTTGCCGAGCCAGGCCAAAGGCGGTGGACTCAAGACCTTGGGAGAGACCTTGGGAGATATCCACTCCCGTAGGGGTCCGAGGGTTCAAATCCCTCCCCCCGCATTGTTTTAGGAGTTCGAAGCAGGGAGACAAACTAACTTCTGGAGTACCACTCCTTGATCACTTCCTTAGCCTCATCGTTATCCCTGAACTTAAACTCCAGATTCGACCAGCCCAAAAAACAATAACCATCAACCTTACCCCAAGTCTCCTCTAAGACTGTTCTGAAAATTTCTGCTTGAGTGACCTTATCAACTCTCGACCTTTCGGCTCCAACCTCTCCCAAAAAGAAGCCTTTCAGGTTGTACTGCTTTTTAAGCTTGTTTCCCCTCTCAACAGCTATCATCATGTGTTCTCTTAACTCCTGATACTTGTCATCCCCCCACATTATGTCAAAAGCTATGTAGTCGTATCCACTTACATTAGCAATCTTTTCTGGACCTATATCAGCAAACTTTAGGACTAAGTTGCCAGAAAATACCGATTTTAGGCTCTTAGACCTTTCAATCCANTGGTTGATCAAATTTGAATTGGCAAAAGTGACATCAGGTTCGTTCAGAGGGGAGAAAAACTCAACTTCTTCTTCCTCGGCGATTTTTGCCCAGTAGAGAGAGACTGCGTAGACATCCTCTACATACTTAGGATTGTCCAAATTTAAGAAACCATACCTAATGACATTTGGTTCGAGGAATACAGCAAAACCGGCTCGATGTGCCTTTCTGATCAAACCCACTATAGCTTTCTCCGGAACATCTTCTCTTAAGCCCCCATCCTCTTTCACACTATAAAGAGGACATATTCTGATGCCGTTGATGTTCAGAGATTTTAGTTCCTCTATCTCTCCCTGATCAAGAGTGTACATGCAGTTCTCACTAGAAACAAGCTTCAGAAAGGTTATATTCTGTCTCCGATACTGATATTCAGCTTCCATAGTGGTTGTATCCTTCTGTATNTCTGCACCTTCAGTTTTTTGGTATTGGTTTGTTTGATGTGTTCCTTCTTGGATGTCCCGGGGTGTTTCTTGAGTGGTGCTTCCTAAGCCTTCTTTTTTCTGTGTGATCTGGGTTCCGACTACAACAAGTACCAAAATCAATGTGCCTATCACCAGAGCTTTTTTATTCATTAAACCCTTGTCCATTGAACCCAAACTGCTTTTTTAGTTTATAATTTTTTGCAATTAAAGAATGGAGATAAGAGTAGACTCGAATGTGAATAGAAACAAGTCAATACCTATTCAGACGGTGATGTTTCGCCTAAGTCACATCTAATCCAAGCTGTCTAAACCCGCACACAGCATTAAGATGCAACATAAAAACACCAAAATCTTAAAATACACTTTGGGAAAGGTATTCCAAAACAAATGCCAAGGGCCCGTAGCCTAGCATGGATAAGGCGACGGCCTCCTAAGCCGTAGATCGCGGGTTCAAATCCCGCCGGGTCCGTTTTAACTTAGCTGATGGAGCCCATAACTCTTGTGTTTACAACCTCTTATAAAATGAGAGCTATCCAGAAAGCCACACTCCAACAAAACTTATCTGTTGAGAGCCCCCTCATTAAGACTCTTAAAAAATGTCCCTCCTCCCTGAAACTTTCTTACAAGCTCGGATGCATCCCTTTCCTCGGTTACCTTGGCACTAATAATAACTTTCTTCATTGAGTTCGTGTACCCACACACACATTTTTTGGTTTTTGCTCCATCATTGGTGTATAGATACCTTCCACATTTTTTACATCTGAACACCACATACATANCCTCACCCAAACTCCCAACTGAACTACATTCAAATCTAAAGAATCTAAGGGATTCAGAAAAACTTATCGAGTGTTTTTTGTTCCGCTTTGCCAAGAATAAGTTCCTCTGAATAACCAAATCTTTCCAATATCCTCAAAACAGATGGAACTATTTGATTGCTTATGTAGTAGTCCTTATCGATCCTGTAGGACTCTCCATCAACATCGGTGATTCTCTCCCCGTCAAACTTTTCTACGAGATCATACGGAAACGCCCTATCACCAACATTTCCAGAGCCTCTCACAACAACATATCCTATTTTCGATCCTATGTTATAGTGTATGCCCTTCATCTCTGCCCTCATTGCAGCTTTCACATGGGCTTGGATGCTTTCATAGGATGTCGGTTTTCTCGTTAGACTCTTGTATATCACATACTCCTCAATGTCGAACTCTCCCTTTTTAATCCCATCTATCACCTCTTTAACGAGTTTTACAGCCTTTTCCGGATTCTTTTCTTTAAGAATTATCTCAATTACATCCTTTTGAATCTTCTTAGCCAATTCGCACCAGTCTCCTCTCCTAACCTCTAAACCTTTAACGATTACCCTTCCATCCTCTGTATAGCCTGCATATCTTTTTTTCTCAACGAAGAATATTGCCTGATAGTACTCATCAACTTCAATCTGAATCGGTAATTCCTCAGATAGCCTCCTTACCAGCTTTTCAACATCTCTTTTGAGTTCTCCCACATTCTTTTGGTTTTTAACAAAAATTGAGTCCGTGTCACCGTACAAAACCTTAAACCCCATCTCCTCTGCTATCTTGGCTGAAGTCTTTATAAAGTGCCTGCCCCATGCGGTGGTCGCTTCCGCACATTCTCTGCAATACCACCTTGCCATGCTCCATCCGGTATAGCCGTAGAACGAGTTTGTGAGTATTTTTAAAGCCTCCTGCCTTACATTGAGCAGAGTGTACTCCAGAGAACCGTAATCGAGCTTCTTCAATTGATTCTTCAGCTCTTTCCTCTTTTCAATTAACATCTTGAGTATTTTCTTAAAGAACCCATCAGGTTTTTTCAGAAACTTGTGCCCCACCTCCGGGGCAACATAGCAATCACACTCCTTGGTTGTTAGAGTGTCAGGACTGATGTTGAAGGCTATCATAATGGAAGGATACATCGATGCAAAGTCCAAGCATACAACATTCTCATGAAGACCTCTCTCCGGCTCAAGAACGAAAGCACCCTCATAAGGATGTGAATACTCCGCCGGATTCGGTGCAATTTCTCCGAGCTTGAACGCTTCNCTCATCAAAAGCCAGTCAACTTGCTTTCCCCTCCCCATCCTCGTGATGTCGTCGAGCGGAATCCTTATCATCTTTGACAGCTCATAGTGCATCGGAAGTAGTTCCTCCGCTATGAAATACGTGTGTAGGATGTCCTGCCTTGAATAATCAAGCACTACTGACCTGTTACCACTCTTCCAGTGTTTTGATATGTCCTTTGCCTCGATGTCTGCAATGTCTATCTTCCTTCCGAGAAATTCCGCAACATTTTCAAGTTTTTTTACCTTCACATCGATCGTTCTCATTGCAATGTCGTACAAATCGACATTCAGTCTTCCAGCAATTTTTGGTCTTCCACCCTTTATCGTTAGTTCACTCCCATCTCTGCCTATTTTCACTTTTATTCCATGTTTCACCGCTCTCTTTTTAAGATAGGGCCAATCAAAGTTATCTTGGTTGTATCCAACAATAATGTCCGGATCTTCATAGTTTATNATCTCGATGAACCTCTTTATCACTGTCGATTCATCATCTCCATTTATTATCTCCTCAAAATCTCCAGATTTCACACCTATCACTATTATCGGGTCTCTCTCCGGATCAGGCATTCCTCTCTCCGCAATCATCTCGCAATCGAATGCAAGAACTTTCAAATCCGGATAACCATCTTTCTCAACCCTCTCAACAGATTTACAAATGTACTTTCCATCATCTTCATCCACAACAATTCTTACACCGTCAAAACATGCAAGATCCCTGTCAATAAGATACCTATATACAAAAGGAATGTCCGCCTCCCTTACCTCAGTAAACTGTGCCAAAACCTCCCTAAGCTTTGGAACATGCTGTGGGTGGAGAGCCTTTACGAGAAACACATCTCTTTCTCTACCGAAAACCTTTCTTTTTACCTTCTCAACAGATGTTGGCTTAAATACTCGATCCCTATATGTGTACTCCACATAGAGGTCTTCCTCATCAACCTCACCGACGACATAGAAATACGGCTTGAATGATCTGTCATATACAGGNATGACGCTTTCTCCGGTTTTGCACCACAATCTCAGAACCGCTCTATCCTCTTCGGTCACATAGTCGATGTCGATTAACCAACCTTCTACCTCCCTCATTCAACAAACCTTCGATTTAATAGTATTTTGAAGTTATGGTTCACGACCCGAGGTTATGGATATCTAACCAAACAATTTCTTTCCAAGCGAGCAATGGCTCAACTACCACAGCTGAACAACTAACNTCTGCGACAATACTGAATTCTCCTGACAAAACCACAGTTTTGACATACCATAACCTTCTTACCTCTGATAAGACGGATTCTCACAGTTTTTGTTGAAAAGGGAGTATAACACTTTCTACAGAAAGTATGACGATATTCTGGAGGGATTCTAACTCTGTATCTCGAGGATATTCTCATAGCCAATTCAACATATCTTCTCGCAAGGTAAATGTCTCTTGTTCTGAAATCAAGGGCTCTTTTTAAGAGTATTTCAATCCTCTCCCTTGCAATCTTTTTTTCCAGTCTCTTATCTCTTCTTATCATAAATATAAAATACAAAAAATAAATAAGGGTNAATTAGCTTTCCGGTATCTCTCCAACAACATTGTCAACGAAGAAGTTCATCGACAGCAACTCGTCGTCGGTCATTACCTCGCCCTCAGCCTTCACTGTGTTTCCATTCTGATCAACAATCGGTCCAACAAAAGGATACTGCTCCGGAACATCGCCGTTCAAGTANTTGTTTTTCTCCTCCTCCACCATCTTCTTTACATCCTCCGGCACCACGGGGTTAATGGGTGCAAGATCAACAACCCCCTTATCGATTCCCCACCAGATTTCCTCGCTCTTCCATGTACCCTTCATTACATTCTCGATGACATATCCGTATATCACACCCCAGTTCCACACAGGAGCGGTAAGATGGGCTTTAGGTGCGAACTTGGACATGTCACTGTTGTAACCTATGGAGTACACTCCCCTCTCCTCAGCAGCCTGTTGCGGTGCTGGAGAATCCTGATGCTGAGCTATCACATCGCATCCCTGATCAAGCAAGCTTATTGCAGCCTCTTTCTCCTTTGCGGGATCATACCATGTTCCCGTCCAAACCACATACACCTTGGCATCTGGGTTCACNTTTTTTACACCAAGGGCGAAGGCATTTATTCCTCTTATAACCTCAGGAATCGGATGTGCTGCGACATAGCCGATTTTGTTGGACTTCGTCATTGCTCCAGCTACAATACCACTGAGGTATCTCGCCTGATACATCCTACCGAAGTAAGTTCCCACATTATCTGCGGTTTTGTAACCACTGCAGTGCATGAAAACCGTATTCGGAAACTCCTTGGCAACCGTAATCGTTGGATCCATATAACCAAATGAGGTTGTAAAGATCACATCATACCCCTGTTCCGCATAGTCTCTTATCACCCTTTCCGCGTCAGGACCTTCTGGCACCTTCTCAGTAAATGTGGTTTCTACAGGATAGTTCTCCTCGAGATATATTCTACCGAGGTCATGAGCATAACTCCATCCCGCATCACCAATAGGACTTACATATATGAATGCAACTTTCAACTTCTCTTTGGTTTCCGGTGTAGTTGCTGGTGCTGTTGTCTCCTTAGAAGGGGCCTTTGGCTTCTCTTCAGCCTGCTGAGCACATCCAGCAAGCAAAATTGCCAGCAAAACTAATATTAGAACTGCCCGTTTCATGGTTGTGAATGAAATTATGAAAAGATAAACTTTACCATTTTTGTTACTACAATCTTTATGGTTGTTTCTCCAATTTGCTATCTCTTTCATCGCTCAAATTTTTAACGATGTTTACAAGTTCCTTTCTTTTAAATGGCTTTCTGAGCACAGAATTAACTCCCGCCTCCTCAATCTCTTTGAGGAAAAATCTATCGAATGTAGATAAGAGGACGACTTTCACATTATCATCTATGCTCTTTATCTCTCTAACAAGCCTTCCAGTCTCTAAATTCTCAAGAATGACATCCAGAAGGACTATAGCGGGTTTGTATTCCTTGAACAGTTCAATAACATCATCACTTCTGTCAGTTTTCAATACCTCGAAATTCTCTTCCAAAAGAATTTTCTCTATGATGTCAAGCAGTATTCTGTTATCATCCATCACAAGTACTTTCATTTACATCTCAGCCCGATTCCTTCGTTATGCCTATGGATATTTTAATTTTTCTTTAATATTTCTTCCCTTTTATTTTCTATTTAAATTGTTATTATCCTAATTATAATAACAAAATATTTGAGAACGCACTCATAATTAAATTTATATAGTAATGCTTATCCACCAATCTTGAGGTGGTTCAGGTGGTGGAAGAGATAAGAGAGATCGTTCAGAGATTTGAGAGGATTGGTGCTCACTCACATATTAGAGGATTAGGTCTTGATGAGAACCTCAGAGCCAAAGATGTCGCTGACGGTCTTGTAGGTCAGAAAAAAGCAAGAGAGGCAGCAGGAGTAATTGTCAGGATGATCAAATCCGGAAAAATGGCTGGAAGAGGAATACTGATGGCTGGACCACCCGGAACCGGAAAAACTGCAATTGCGGTAGCAATAAGCAAGGAACTGGGTAAGGATATACCATTCGTTCAGGCAAGTGCATCGGAGTTTTACAGTGCGGAAATGAAGAAAACCGAAGCATTGATTCAGTATATGAGAAAAGCCATCGGTGTTCGAATAAGGGAGATAAAAACAGTATTGGAGGGGGAAGTTACAGGATTGGACTACAATATGGTTCCCAACCCTTACAATCCCACTCAAAAAATTCCGGAATCTGCCAACCTAACCCTAAGCACAAAGGATGAGAAGAAGACATTCTCTGTCGGCACTAGAATTGCCCTTCAGTTCTTCCAATACGGCATACAGGTCGGAGATGTGATAATGATAGACAAAGCCACCGGAAAGATATCCTACCTCGGAAAGAGTGAGAAGTCCGCTAAGAAATACGACATAGGGGATGCAGACATAGTAGAGGTGCCATCAGGAAGAATAGAGAAGGAGAAGGAGTTCACATATGTTGTTACTCTCCACGATCTCGATGAAATGAACGCGAGGAGGACGAGCATATTTAGCCTATTCACTTCAGAGTCAAAAGAGATTGACAGCGAGATAAGAGAGGCGGTTGATGAGCAGGTGAAGAAGTGGGTGGAGGAGGGAAGAGCGGAGCTTGTTCCGGGAGTTCTATTCATAGATGAAACCCACCTGATGGACATAGAGCTTTTCGCTTTCATGAATAGGGCCATGGAGTCGGAGATGGCACCTATAATAATCCTTGCATCCAACAGAGGATTTTCGAGAATACGAGGAACGGACATCTCCGCCCCCCACGGTATCCCTCTTGACCTTCTTGACAGACTGCTGATAATAACCACTGAGCCGTATAAGAAGGAAGATATAAGAACCATTCTTGAAATCAGATCCGCAGAATCCGGGATAATGCTGAGCGAGTCCGCATTGGATAAACTCACCGAAATCGGTGTGGAGAATAGCATGAGGTATGCGGTCCAACTCCTTGCTCCAGCCTATGAGTTTTCAAAACTAAGAAACTCCGGAAAGGTCGAACTCGAGGATGTTGAGAGAGCGGAGAGCATATTCGCAGATGTTACACAAAGCTCATCCTACCTCAGAAAATGGGAAGAAAAACTGATCTCCTCCTAATTTTTTAATTTTCCATAATAGGTTTTTCAAGAAATTCGAGTCCTTTTTCAGTTATCTCATAAATCGAATTGTTTTTCTTGACCATGCCCGTGAGTACGAGAACCTCCAGCAATTCCTTGTCCTCATGAGGGATTACGCCCTTCTGTATTTTCTCAAGTATCTCCTCCATTTTACTCATTACGGAATTTATCCTCATATCCTATCCTTGAACTTCATACTATATAACCTTTACTCATTACTATTATAATAATCATAAAACTCGGTAAAAACTATATATTCTCCTCCCGGGAAAAGTTGAGACATGAAGGCGGTCATAATTATGGGCTCAAAAAAAGATATGGAATTTTGCGAGAAGATAGCAGATCATCTAAAATTTTTCGGAATTGAAAGTGAGATGAGGATAGCTTCAGCCCATAAGACACCGTTAAGGGTGCTCGAGATTATAAAGGAATTCGAGATCGATGATGTAGTTTTTGTAACTGTCGCGGGAAGGAGCAACGCTCTCAGTGGGTTTGTTGATGCAAACACATCTAAGCCAGTCATAGCATGTCCACCTCTGGGTGGTAATTTTGCAGTAGTGGATATTTTTTCATCCCTGAGGATGCCTTCGGGAGTCTCAGCAATGACTGTTCTCGAACCGGATAACTCCGCTCTCGCAGTAGCAAAAATTTTCGCTACTAAGAATGAGGAGNTCAGAAAAAAGGTTGAAGAATACCAAAAAATGAAAAGAGACGAGGTTCTGAACCTTTAACTTCTTAACTTGGGGTTTATCAAAAAATTTTTTAACCTATTTTCAAAGAACCTATGTGGATGGGTAGTGTAAAAGACCTTGTTGTTGACAAAAAACCGAAACACGACAGCCCGGGTGAAGGTGTTTTCATTTTCTCCGATCGATATTCGGTTTTTGACTATGGTGTCATGCCCGATTTGATAGACAACAAAGGTGAGGCACTCTGCATCGTGTCAGCATACTTCTTCGAGAAGCTTGAAGACAGAGTTGAGTCCCACTACATTGGACTGGTCGAAAACGGGAAGGTTAAAAAACTTGATGAAATCGATTCAATAACGAATGAAATGAAAGTAAAGCTATATAATGTCGTAAAACCGATAAAAACATCTGAAGGATACGATTATTCACCGTTTCTCAACCCTCCCAAGAATTACCTTATTCCACTGGAGATCATATACAGAAACACCCTCCCAGAGGGTTCAAGCGTTTTCAGAAGAATGGAGAGGGGGGAGATTACCTTAGAACAACTCGGATTGAAGGAGCTTCCGAAGCCNGGTCAGAAACTCGATAAGCCGATAATAGATTTCAGCACAAAACTCGAAGATGAAGACAGATACTTAAGCTACGAGACCGCAAAGGAGATTTCCGGACTTGGAGACGAATTCGAAAGACTCAAAGAGATTGCAATGTTGATTAACAGGGAGATTACGGAAGCNGTTGAGAAGGTAGGAATACTCAATGAGGATGGGAAGTTTGAGTTCGCTTATGATAACGGAGAAATAGTACTAATTGACGCTGTAGGAACACCGGATGAGTGTAGATTTAGCTATAACGGATTTGAACTCAGCAAAGAAGTTCTGAGAAGGCACTACAGAAAAACATACTGGTATAAAAGGCTAAAGGTTACAAAGGGAGCGGAGAACTGGAGAAAGGTTCTTGGGTCACCTCCCAAGCTACCCGAAAGGCTGAAAGACCTCGTTTCGAAGATGTATATGTCCTTCACAAACGAGGTTACCGGCAGGAAGTTCTTCGACTCACCGGGAATAAAAGATGTTGTTAAGGAGCTGAGAGAGATATCCGAAGGTAGTTGATGCATTTCAGGGACTTTGAGATGGAATGAGAGGTGAAATTGAAGGNGAAAAATGATGATTATGGGGATGAACCAAAATGAACGACAAGATGTTTGAAGAGAGGGATGATGAGATTAAAGGTGCACTTGCCTTGGAAGACGGGACTTTTCTTGAGGGTTACGGCTTTGGAGCGGAAGGCTATGTTGAAGGAGAACTCGTGTTCAATACGAGCATGACAGGTTATGTTGAAGCGTTAACTGATCCGAGTTATGCTGGGCAGATTTTAATGATGACTTATCCTCTTATCGGAAATTACGGGGTGTGTGAGGAGGACTTTGAGAGCGATGGCATAAAGGTCGAGGGTTTCGTTATAAGAGAGCTATGTAGAGACCCAAGCAACTGGAGGTGTAAAAAAAGTCTCGACGACTTTCTCAAGGAGTACGGAAAACCGGGGCTCGAAGGTATAGACACAAGAGCACTGACGAAAAAAACAAGAGTTTATGGAGCGATGAAGGCAGTCTTATGGGTTGGAGACTACGAAAAAGACAAAATGCTCAAAAGAGCAGTAGAGCAACCATCAATAACGGAAATAGATGTGGTAGAGGGAGTATGTGTTAAGGAACCTAAAATATACAATGTCGGCGGAAAATTTGATGTTGTTTTGATCGATTGTGGAATTAAGAACAGCATAATAAGGCAACTGCTAAAAAGGAAGATAAACTTGAAGATTGTTCCATACAACTTTCCCGCTGAAAAGATACTCGAAATTAACCCCGATGGAGTTTTTGTCTCCAACGGACCGGGAGACCCGCTAAGGGTTAAACCCACCATAGAAACGATAAGAAAGCTTGNAGGAAGAGTTCCAATGGCTGGAATATGTCTTGGAAACCAACTTGTCGCACTTGCTCTCGGAGGAAAAACATTCAAGCTGAAATTCGGTCATAGAGGTGCTAACCAGCCGGTTAAAGACTTTGAGACCGGAAGAGTTTTTATTTCAAGTCAGAATCATGGATTCGCGGTAGATGAGAGGAGTCTAAAAGAGACCGGACTCGAGGTTACCCAGATCAACCTGAACGATATGACGGTTGAGGGCATGAGGCATAANGAATTCCCTCTGATTACCGTTCAATACCACCCCGAGGCGGGTCCGGGACCGCATGATACATACTTCTTTTTTGATGAGTTCTACAGAATCCTGAAGGAGTTTTAACAGGGTGATGCAATGCCGAAAAGGGAAGATTTGAGGAAGATCATGGTAATTGGTTCAGGTCCGATAGTTATCGGACAGGCTGCGGAATTCGATTACTCCGGCAGTCAGGCTTGTAAAGCCCTTAAAGAGGAGGGGTACGAAGTTATTCTCGTTAACTCCAATCCCGCAACCATAATGACCGATCCAGAGATGGCTGATAAAACATACATCGAGCCTCTGACCCCGGATTTCGTGGCGAAGATAGTTGAGAGAGAACTTCCAGATGCAATACTACCAACACTTGGTGGACAGACCGCTCTGAATGTTGCGGTTCAACTTGGCGAGATGGGGATATTAGATAGGTACGAAGTGGAGCTCATCGGGGCAAAGCTCGATGCAATTAAAAAAGCAGAGGATAGAGAATTATTCAAAAAGTCAATGGAAAAAATCGGTTTAGAGGTGCCAAAAAGCGATATCGCAGAGAGTGTCGATGATGCAATAAGCATAGCAGAAGAAATAGGTTTTCCCGTTGTTATAAGACCCGCGTTCACCCTCGGAGGTACTGGCGGTGGAATAGCTTTCAACAGGGAGGAGTTGAAGAAAATTGCAGAACACGGACTGGAGATGTCTCTGATAAACCAAGTACTGATTGAGGAAGGAGTCATAGGGTGGAAAGAGTACGAACTCGAGGTTATGAGAGACCTTGCAGATAATGTTGTCATAATATGCTCCATCGAGAACTTTGACCCAATGGGTGTTCATACAGGAGATAGCATAACAGTCGCCCCCGCACAGACACTAACGGATGTGGAGTACCAATACCTCAGAGACTCCGCCATAAAAATAATCAGAGAGATCGGAGTTGAGACCGGAGGGAGCAATATACAGTTTGCAGTAAACCCAGACAACGGACGAGTTGTTGCCATAGAGATGAATCCAAGAGTGAGTAGATCATCCGCCCTTGCCTCCAAGGCAACAGGATTTCCCATAGCAAAGATAGCGGCAAAGCTTGCCATAGGCTATACCTTGGATGAGATACCAAACGATATAACCAAGGAGACTCCCTCGAGCTTCGAACCGACGATAGACTATGTCGTTGTTAAAATACCGAGATTCGCATTTGATAAGTTCCCAACTGCAGACCCAACTCTCGGCACCCAAATGAAGAGCGTTGGAGAGGTCATGGCAATAGGCAGAACTTTCGAGGAGGCACTCCAAAAAGCCCTGAGAAGTCTTGAAATAAGGAGGTTTGGCATAGGAAGTGATGGAAGGGATAAGGATCCAACCATGGATCACATCATAAAAAGACTTACCTCACCTCACCCAAGCAGGATATTCTACATAAGGTACGCTCTCATTAAAGGTATGAGTGTAGAGGAGGTATCCAGACTCACGAGGATCGATCCTTGGTTTATAAGAAAGATAAAGAACATTCTCGATTTTGAAAAGGAGTTGAAAGAGCTGTCAATAATGTACTCAATAAAAGACCTGCCCGAAAAGTACCTCATTAAAGCGAAGAGATGGGGCTTTTCGGATGTTCAATTAGCCCACATCTTCAACACAACGGAGATGGAAGTGAGGAGGAGGAGAAAGGATATAGGTTTAAAAGCTGTTTACAAGATGGTAGACACATGCGCAGCAGAATTTGAGGCTAAAACACCATACTTCTACTCTACATACGAATACGAGAACGAAGCTATAAGAAACAACAAAAAGAAAATTATTGTGCTTGGATCTGGACCAAACAGAATTGGACAGGGGATTGAGTTCGATTATTGCTGTGTTCACGGAGTTATCAGCCTTAAAGAAGAGGGATTCGAAACAATTATGGTGAACAACAACCCCGAAACAGTATCAACCGACTATGATACATCAGACAGATTGTACTTCGAGCCTATAACATTCGAAGATGTTCTAAACATCTACGAAAATGAGGAACCAGAAGGAGTTGTGGTGCAATTCGGCGGTCAAACACCACTAAATATTGCGGTACCACTTGAGAGAGCTGGTGTTAAGATACTTGGTACATCTCCCGACTCCATCGACATTGCAGAAGATAGGGAGAGATTCTCAGAGCTGTTATCAAGGCTCGGAATTCCGCAACCCCCGAGTGGGATAGCATTCAGCATCGAAGAAGCAAAAGAGATAGTTAAAAAGATTGGATTTCCCGTTCTCGTCCGTCCATCGTATGTTCTTGGTGGAAGAGCCATGGTCATCGTTTATGATGAGCCGAGCTTCAACCACTACATTGTTGAGGCATTTGATGTTAGCGAGGAAAAACCCGTACTCATAGACAAATTCTTGGAGGATGCGATTGAGGTTGAAGTTGATGCCCTTTGTGATGGAGAGGAGGTCGTCATAGGGGGAATCATGGAGCATGTTGAGGAAGCGGGAATACACAGCGGTGATTCCGCCTGCGTTCTACCACCAATCTCCCTAACAGACAAGCACATGGAAACAATAAAAGACTATACAAGGAAAATCGCTCTTGCTTTGAAGGTAAACGG
>MTMT01000071.1 GCA_002010195.1 Archaeoglobus sp. JdFR-32 | reverse complement strand
TATTTAAATTTTATTTAATTATCAACTAAAAATTTTAGTCAGTAACTAAACAGTTTAGAAGCAAACTAAACCATTTATAAGTCAACTAAACCTCCAGTAGAAATTTAAATAAATTTTAAGGTTTTTAGCGAGTTCGATTGGTGACAGGCGGGAACCCCGGCTATGAATTTNTGCTCGTACCAGATCGTTGTAACGTGATTATTTATCTTCATCTCTCCCCCGCTAACGCTCTTTTTGTTAAATGTTTCTTAGCTTTCTTATCTTTCATTTGCTTTTTAAATACCACCTTCGTGATCAAAACTTTCCCTCAATATTTTCGTATGATTGAGCAAATATTCTTCATTCTCATTCACCTTAACAACCATGATAAAATCACCGTCGAGCTGACAGTAAATCATTGTAGTCTCATTTCTTGCTGTAAAGCTGTTCAATCTGTTTTCAATTGAGAATCTAGAATTGAGTAGCAATTCTTTATACCTTTCGTAGGCGGTTTTTGAGTCGGTGATTCCGCAAGATAGTTTGGTGTACAACTACTTCAGTCCAGAGTGAATTGGATTGTGGGATGTTCTGCCATAGTAAAACACTGCTAATTCAAGAGATGTACTATCGTATTTCGAGGCACTGGACTCTAAATAGCATTTCGGCTTGTAAAACCTCCATTCTGGGCTTATCCAGTGCGGATCTATTACTCCTTCCTCATCTCTTAGGTTTGCAATGAGATACAGACATGGAATTTGCTCACCTTTTGTACCTAATAGTAANAAGTNAGAGGCATAAAATGCAGTACAAATTGAGAGCAAAAGCAGGAGCAAAGATACGATTGCCGTGCTCTTTCTCTCTTTTTTATCACCGAGCTTTGGTAACCATAAGGTACNCTGGAAACAGAGTGATAGGGGAAGATAACGAAGTAAGGTAATCATTAAGATGAACACCACTCAGCGGGTTATTGGGGTCAACCTCATGCTTATACTCGTACAGCTCTTCAAAGTTCTTCCCTGTATCTTCTTCTGTGGCTGAGCTACAAACCGTACCTGTATTCTTTCCCTCCCAGTTTTCTGGCAAGCTTCAGTAGTTTCAACATCTTCAGCCAGTGAAGCGGTAGCTGAACCTCTGCTCATCAGACAGCATTAAAANCAGAACTGAAGCAAAATCCGAATAATCTCTGCACCCACATCACCCTTCTCCGCATGATGTGGGTTTTCTGCATACTGTGACACCTCGAACCAAGCAACATTAACCAAAATAAACTTATAATTTTGAAACAATTATTTTTATGGATTGGGACTACTATCTGGAAGAAGTCAGGATAACGGAGTCATCCTCACCTCAATTCACTCTCAACGGAGAGAATGTAGACATTTGGTCACCGGAATTAAGAAAATACCACTCGAAAAGTGTAATTGAGTATGTCAGAGAGAACCTCCTGAAGTACGAAGAGGAGGGGAAAGACCCGTTCTTCGAAATAATCGGAAAGGAGAAAGAGAAGGAGATGCTGAAAAATGCGATTTTGAGTGGCTCAAACATACTATTCAAAGGGATAAAGGGATATGGTAAAACAACCTTCTCTAAAAGCATATCAAAGCTTCTGCCGGAGAAGATACTCGCAATAAAGGGTTGTAAGATCAACGATGATCCCACTAACCCCGTCTGCTTCTCGTGCAAGAAGGCTGTTCTTGAGGAGGATAAAGTGGAGCTAACATGGGTCGGAAGAAAATGGGTTAGAATCCTCGGCGATCCAATGATGACTACAAGGCAGTTAATAGGAGGACTCAGCATCCAAAAAATACGAGAAGGCTACGATATCGATTCACCGGAGGTTTTTACACCCGGAAGAATACTCAAAGCACACAGAGGCATTGCATATGTGGACGAGCTTGGAGCCATACCCTCCGCCATGCAAACACTACTGCACGAACTGCTCGAAGAGAAACAGATTACCACACCGGAGGGAGACATAATCCCTATGAAAATAGACATGCTATTTATAGCCTCAACAAACCCAGCAAACTACAGAGGCACATCGGACATAAAGGAGCCTCTGATGGACAGAATGGAAGAGATATTCATCGGACCCCCGGAAACCTTAGAGGAGGAAATCCTCATAGGACTGAAGAACATGTCACTGAAGGGGTCTCCTTCAATCCCGGAGTGGCATTTAAGGACAATAGCAAGAGCTGTAAGACTTGCAAGAATGAAGGATAGCAAGTTCTCATCTAAAATCGGAGTTGAGCCTTCGTGCAGAGCCACCATAAAAATATTCGACCATGTCAAAGCTTCTGCGATAAGAAGAAAGAGGAGTGCAGTTATGTTAGCCGACTACGGAGAGAACTACACCAATGTAAAACTCGGGATGAGGGGTAGAATCGAGCTTGANTACGAGGATGACGAGATGAAAGATGAGCTCATAGAGGGACTTGTCGAGGAGTCCCTTAACAAGACATCAATTGAGATATACTCCAAAATACCCAAAGCAAGCTTTAAGAAGATGGTTGAAGAGATCTCAAGTTTGGATTCTGGGACGATAGATGTTGAAAGNGTTGAGTTACCGGAGAGCGGTGAGCTGATGAACTTCCTAAGAAGCCTATCAAACAGCTACGATGAACTGAACTCAGCATTAGAGATAACAATAGAATCGTTGAGAAGATGCACCGGATTGTTCATAAAAATCGATACTGGAAAATACGAATTTAGTGAGGAAAAATTAATGCGAAACCATGATTGAGGAGGAAATCGACTTCGAGAAACCCGAATGTGGATTGTGTGAGAGTGAAAGCTTGCCCCATGAAATGATCACTGAATTACTCTACTCCCTTTTCAACCCCTACCAGCGGAAGGATG
This sequence comes from Archaeoglobus sp. JdFR-32, assembly GCA_002010195.1. Lineage (GTDB taxonomy): Archaea > Halobacteriota > Archaeoglobi > Archaeoglobales > Archaeoglobaceae > Archaeoglobus_A. The sequence goes on along the minus strand of MTMT01000071.1, from coordinate 52,161 downwards.
CCAAATTGAAGGCAAAAGAATACATAAAGAAGTTCATAAATAATGAGAACCTAATTAAAAACTACGAGAAGCTCGACACAATTTTCAGAGAGCTTATCAACAACTTCGGATACTCAAACTCATCATGGATTGACCAAATAGACGAGTACAGAACTGCAAGAGAGAACGCTTGGAATCAAATAAAAAGAGAGATACAAGAAGGAATGATAGACGAGAATGATCTAAGCCCTGACGACCTCTTGGAGAATCTCGGAGATGAGATCTTGGAGGATTTGATAAAAGAAGGATATGTTGACGGCTACGAAAGAAGGAGATACAGGAGGATAATCTCATTTAACGAAAAAGCTGAAAAGATCATCGGAGAAAAGATAGTAAATCTCGCACTTGAAGATTTACCACTGAGACATCCCGGAGAAGAGCCTACAAGTAGAAAAGGTATAACTCCATTTTCTTCCCACAAAATAACGGAGTACGACTCCTTCGTTCATGTCTTTGACAATATAGATTTGCCCGAATCATTAATAAATTGTGCAAAGAGGAACGATTTTAGTTTTGATGAGAGAGATATCGTTGCAAGAGAGCCAAAGCATCTCGAGAAGGTTCATTATGTGATGTTGATAGATGTGAGCGACTCAATGAGAGGTAAGAAGTTCGTCGGAGCCATAGAGGCTGCTATTGGACTGAGAGAGGTAATAAAGAGGAGGGACTCAAGAGAACTGAATGTCATCGCCTTTAACCATCGGGTTAAAGAGATAAAAAAAGGGGAAATTCTTAACCTATTCCCACAGGGAAGGACTGACATCGGACTTGCTTTAAAAAAGGCGAGAGAGATTATAGGAAGGAAAGAGGGTACAGGAATCGTTTTTCTGATAACGGATGGGGAACCCACATCCAGCTTTAACCCGTACCTCTCCCCCGGGATGTGTGCTATCAGAGAGGCTAAGAGATTAAGAGACATTGCAAGACTTTCCATAATAATGCTGGGAAAAGATGACAACTTCAGAAGAATCTGCGAGAGGATGGCTTTTGCGTGTGGAAACTCGAGAATATTCTACTTTTCCAATCCACTTGATCTGAAGAACTACTTTATTAGAACCTACGGATTGAGATAGTTGAGTGGCTAATAAGACAGTTGAGTAAAATTTAATGGCACTTTCCAAAGAGGAGTCAGGAAATGAAAGCTTAGGTTGGATGGGCAATAACGCAAGGTGAGTGCAGGTGAACAAACAAACGACAGGTGAACAAACAAATAAAAATAAAAAGAATTAAAGGATTAAAGAACTTAGCTACCATAAATTTAGCAGAGATATATTACTACAGAGGGTGATTCAACTGAATGTAAAAATTAGAGCGGGAAGGATTATCAAAGGAGTGCTTGACGATGATCTCAACTACTCAAAAAAAGATTCTGCAGCGATTTTATTCCCTCTGATGGTAGATGAGAGGATTAATCTTGTNATGATTATGAGGCAAAGGAACTTAAGCAGAAGTGCGGGACATATAGCATTTCCGGGTGGCATAAAGGAGGAAGGGGAACTACCATTTGAGACCGCATTAAGAGAAGCTGAGGAGGAGTTAGGAATAAAAAAAAGTGGTGTGGATATTCTCGGCTATCTAAATCCAAAAGAGGTTATGGAGTCGAGAATAAAAATACATCCTGTTGTGGGGATTTTTGAAAAACAGAGGTTCATTCCTGATAGCTTTGAGGTTAGAAAGGTTCTTGTAGATGACCTGATAAAAGTCCTAAAATCGAGAAGAATTGCAGACTGGGGACCAAACTACGAATGCGACAGAGAGCTTGTATGGGGTGCTTCAAGCAGAATATTGGATGATTTTTATCTACGAGTGGTAAGATCCTTTGGGAGTGTTGAAAATTTCGAAAATACAATATATCGCGAGGTGTAATTGCAAGAGATAGGGTAGGAAGAGATGGAGAAGTAGGCAGAGGTATAAAAAATATTTTATAAGCTCAGAGGAGAAGNAATAGAACAATGAGGTTGCTGTCTCTCGGCTTAGGAAAGAAAGGATGCAAGATATTAGAGTTACTTTACCAAAAGGGTGAAAAAGTCAACAATATCCCTCTCTTCAAATGTTATGCCGTTCATCAGGAGGTTCCTTTTCTGAGGAATATAGTTGTTCCTACATCCAACAAATTTTCCGCATGGCTCGATGACTACGAGGCACCAAAAAGCATCCTAAACACAATTTTCTCAAGAAACGAGTTTTTTGAGGCAACCCTTATAATCACGGAAATACTCGATACCTACAGTTACGAGTTATCAAAAAGAATCGGAGAAGAAATGCTATCGATATCTGATGACCCCATAATCCAGCTTGTTCTTCTTCCATCCTTAGAGTACGGATCCGACTACGAAGAGATAAGAAGGAGGTTGAAGGTTTTAACAGATTACTCTCACTTCATGCTACTGTTCGAAGATAGGAATGACCTAAACAAACTTATTGTTGAATCCCTTAACATGCTTGCCCTTGTGGGGGAGATAGACTTGAAAAAGAGGATTTCTGGAGAGGTTGTGATAGACACGAGTGACATATTCAACTCATTCATGGAAGGTGGCTTATCCGCGATCGGATATGCAAACACCCATATAAAGAGGAGCTTTGCAAACAAGCTCATATTCTGGAAAAAGAATGAAAACCCGGCTGAAAAAGCAGAAAGAATGAAAAATTTGCTTGTAAAAGCCATTGACGAAAACCTGAGTGCAAGATGTGACTTGGAGACCGCAAAAAGTGCTTTGGTGCTTTTCGGAGGAAATCCAGATGATATAACCATGGATGGTATGTTCTCATGCCTAACCTATATAGACAAGCTCTTTCCGAGAATTGAGTTGAGGTACGGAGATTATCCTATCCCCGGTTCTCCCGTGCTGAAAGCCATGGTACTGTTCTCCGGTATGACTGGGTTTAAGTTTTAAGTTCGATTCAATTCAATTGCAAAAATCCATGTCAGGTTACAATCCTCGCTCCATCACTTTCCACGATCACAGTGTGCTCTGCTTGAGTTACTATCCCCCTCTCAACCTCTGCAAGGACTGGATAGCTTCTGAGTATCCCTTCTCTCACGAGCTTGTTCATAATTATGTCTGGAGCCTTTTTCAGCCACCTCTTGGCGAACGGCAAAGTTTTGTACTTCTCCACCTCTTTCAGAATCTCTCTCGCCATTTTCATTCTAACCGGCTTCAGTGAGACTACAGAGTATATCTCGGTCTCCCCTCTCTCACCCACCTTTCCCGCACCATCAGTTGCAAAAGGCTCTATTGCAATAACCATTCCCTCTTCAAGCCTTACTCCTCTGTCAGTTCCATAATTAAAGATGGTCGGTGGTGAATGGGCGAGATAGGGCATTAATCCATGACCAGTTAGATTCACCACTGGCTTGTACCCCATCTCCCGAATCTCTCTTTCAATTGCTTTACCTATGTCGGATGTGTCTGCACCCGCATAAACCTCACCTATGGCGGATTCCAAAGCCTTTTCTACTGCGATAACCATATCCCTATGGTCTCCAAGGTCAAATGTTATTGCGGTGTCCGCAATTATTCCATCTATGTGAGCACCGATGTCAAGCTTTACGACATCCCCATCGTTCAAGACTCTCTTGTCACCCCTCTTAGGGGTNAAATGNGCCGCATCACTATTGAGAGATATATTGCACGGAAATGCTGGTTCTCCTCCAAGCTCCCTTATCTTGTTTTCCACAAACTCAGCAATATCGATAAGCTTCACTCCCGGCTTTATCAATGATCTTACTTCCTCCTTTACAGTCCTAAGGATTTTTCCAGCGGTAATCGTTTTCTCATGGACTTCCTCTATTTCAGTTTCATCAGACATGAACCAAGATTGGATATTTAGTTTAAAAATTTAATGTCGAAAAATACTTAGCGAAACTCCGGAATGTGTACTACCCTTAGACCAATGCTTAAAACTAATAGAGCTTGATGTACTCCTCGAAGGGAGTTAAAATCTCACATCCACTTTCTTTAACAAGAACAGTATCTTCTACCCTCACTCCACCAATCTTGCGGTAATACAATCCCGGTTCTACAGTTAAAACCATTCCTTTCTTCAGAACATCTTCATTCTCATATATCCTCGGTTCTTCATGAACCTCCAGCCCNACACCATGTCCAGTAGAATGAATGAAGCCTTCACTGCTTTTCTGTCTTAAAGTGGAGTAACCTCTATCTTCAATAACATCACAAACCGCATAATGTACATCCTTTGCAGTTACACCATCCCTCAACATTGAGAGAGCNTTGCTCTTAGCCAGTATAACAGTTTCAAGCATTTCCTCAATATCCTGATCCTTCTCAAGCAAAACTGTTCTTGTAAAATCAGAGTAGTAACCGTGAGTTCTGCTTTTGGGGAAGATATCGATTATCACATGTCCTTCAACCCTCCCACTTCCAAAGTTATGGGGATCTGCACTAAATTCTCCGCTGGAAACAATAGTATCCTCTGCAAAAAAACCGTTTTTGAATAGATGCGATTCTATCTCATTTCTCAGATCTTCGCAGTATGTAATCTTTCTCAGAAGTTTCAGAGCGTACCTGAATGANTCGATGATCGCCATGCTCGTATTCTTTATCTTCTCTACCTCATCACTCCGCTTAATAGCTCTCAATTTTGAGAAGGGATTCTCAACCACCTCCACATCCATCCTATCACGGAAGTAGAATGATAAAAACGATGGAAAATCCGGTGGTACGAGAATTTTTCTACCTCCGTGTGTTCTTATCAACTCGAATAATGTCTGCGATAAAGCTTTTTTTGGGTCTTTAAGCGACTTATACAATTCATAAAACCCAATATCCTTGAGAGACGCTATTTCTTTAACTTTACTCTCCCTTTCCGCCCTTCTTTTTTCCATTTCAGATACCACAAGCAGATCTGTGCCGTCATCACCGATCATGTAAAACGCTGGATCAGGTATTTTGAAACCCGTTGCGTAGTAGAAATTAGCATCTTTGCTCGAACCGTACATGACGAAAAACTGGGCATTTCTGCTTCTCAGCAATTCAGGAATCATGCTCCTCATTCAATCATCCAACTTAAAAATTTTAGTACTCAAGCTTCTCCACCATGCTCAGCCACCTGTAGCTGAACGGTGGACCGAGTGATATGTAAATGTCCTTCAGATCCTTTAATCTATTTTCAAACTTTCTCTTCAACTTTTCTGGAGTGGTTCCTCTGCTCTCGAGTTCGTTAATCGAATCCCTCATTTCAATTAGCTGACTGTAATCTTCCATCATTTTCAGGTATATCTCCTCAACTATATTCTCCTCCTTCAATTCAATGAAAACCGGCTTATATTTGGCTATTGCTGATAAAAAAGAGGTTGCGCAATCAGGATCCAGTATAAAAAGCTGTACCGCTATCTTTCCCACTTCACTCCAAAACCTCTTGCTCTCCCGCATCACCCTGAACGCGGACATCACTCCGAGAAGGTAGAGTTTAACCCCTTGCTCTTTGTACGCATTTTCTTTTAAGAAATATATCTTCCTCCTACCATCTCTTCTAAAATCTATTAGCTTTCTTTCGTATAGATCTTTTATGTGAATGGACAAAGATGGTGATGATAGCCTCACTGCATCTTTCAACTCCTGAAAATCCTTTTCCCCTTTTACCAACTCGATCAGAATCCTCGTGTTATTCCTCTGGTACTCCTCCTTCTGATACATTAAGTTAACTAACCTTAGTTTTAATAAAAAAATTTTGGTTGTATTAGTTAAGTGAGCTAAGTATTAAAAACGGATTACTTCATCCAGCCGTTTCTGGACACTTTTATCAATTTTAAAGAAATCTATCGATGCTTTAGCCACCTTCTCCACATTATCCTTGGTCGTGTAAACCCCAAGCTTCCAAGAATCTCTCTCAGCTATTTTCAAGGACTTCACTATCGGCGAGCAGTTTTCCAGAGTTGTGATTGTTCCATCAATTTCGATCCTCGCCATCACTTCCGACGAGGATGTTAAAGGAGGAATATCAACGATTATCTTCTCTATATCTACTCCAGAAATCTCNGAAATTTCTTTTTCAGCCCTTTTCTCATTAATCTTCTCTATATTTATCCCTACTCTGTCCTTCCCAACATATATCGCCCTCTTAAAGAGTTTCCTGTTGAGTATTCTATTCACCATCTCCCTTGCGTACTCTGTTGAGTTTCTGATTTCAGCAATAGCNCTGTAATCATCCATTCTAACCAATCTTTCCGGATTTATAACCTCAATAGCAGATTCCAAAGCCCTCTCGTACATTTTTCTCGCAATTCTGCAAACATGATGGTAATAGACCGTAGGATACATCATAAATCTCGAAATAAGCAGAGATTCAGCAGATCTCAATCCCTTTTCAGATATTATCAGCTTTCCATCCAAGAAATAGATCGTGGTTATGAGTCTCGAGATGTCAAAGACCCCGTAGGCAACACCTGTGTAGTGAGAATCCCTTACAAGGTAGTCCATCCTATCTGAATCTATATCCCCGCTAACAACCTCAAAACCACTCCCCCCAGATATATGTTTGGCAATTCTCTTCAAGNTGAAACCTTCCGAGTTCAGAATGTCTTCCACCTCACTTCCTTTTAGAAGTATGTCAATTCTCTCATGCCCTATATTCAAGTACTCCCTCAGTATCCTTTCTCCACTGTGGGAGAATGGTGTGTGGCAGATATCATGCAAAAGTGCGGATAGAGCTATCTCAGCTTTTAGATGGGCATCTGCCTCCAGCTTTTCGAGGAGCTTCAATGCAACATGAAATACTCCGAGACTGTGTTCGAATCTCGTATGGTTTGCCCCAGGATAGACGAGGTTCGTAAATCCAAGCTGACTTACCCTCCTCAGCCTTTGAAACTCAGGAGTGTCCACCAACCTAACAGCAACCTCAGGAAGCTGAATTGCATCATGCACCGGATCTTGGATTGTCTTCACATTCCCTCCCAAGTACTCAAGGATTGATTCACCATCCACGAGAGAGACTTTCTCAGTATACATATAAATAACCATCCCCGCACGGGATAGAAAGATTTTTTAAGCCATTTCTGAGTTATCATCCATACTACATCCCCACCGAGATGGGGCGGTAGGGTAGCCTGGTTATCCTTCCGGCTTTGGGAGCCGGCGACCGGAGTTCAAATCTCCGCCGCCCCATAGGTTCTGAGCTGTAACACTTAGCTGAAATCGAGTGTCATTTTTAAGAGTTGAGTGCTATGGCTAAAAAAACAAAAAAACTCAAAATTAAAATACAACCCCTCGGATATGTGAATAAACCTGCAGTGGAATTCCTGAGAAGCACCCTCTCTAACATCTTCGGAGATGTTGAGGTTCTCAAGCCTCTCCCCCACAATGAATTCTGCTACGATAGATTCAGAAGGAAGTACATCTCTACATGCCTTCTGAAGAGCTTTGATGTCGATGATGTAACTCTTTTCGTAACGGAACACGACCTGTTCGCAGATATGATGAACTTTGTTTTTGGAGAGGCTGAATTAAACGGAAAGAGAGCAATAATATCGCTGTATCGCCTTAAGCCAGAGTTTTACGGTTCAAAGGATGATGATCTGTTCTTTCAGAGGGTTTTGAAGGAGGCTGTCCACGAACTCGGTCATGTTCTGGGGCTTGTTCACTGCAAGAACCCTAAATGTGTAATGCACTTCTCGAATTCGATACTTGACACCGATTTCAAGGAGTGGAGGTACTGCGATGATTGCATGAAAAAACTCAGCAAACTGGGCATGGAGGTGAATTTTTCGAAAATTTAATGCACCAAGGAATCCAATCAAAGAAGGCACTTTGCAATACCAGTGCTGTAAAGACATTCACCACACGAGGGGTTGTTTCGATAGCAGTCCTCATTTCTCTCAATATACCAACAACCGTTCACGTGGGGGCAATCCGCACACCAAGGGAAGTTATCCATATCTCTCCTCGTTTCATCGAATTTTTCGAGAGATGTTTTAACCTCATCGTAATCAGAGTGGCTCAGATCCGAAACNACAAACTCCCTCACNTCCCTTTTGTGACCGTTAACGAACTCTTCATGTGTTTGNGATAGAATCATACAGCTTGAGACTTTCCCATCAGACCTTATAAAAAAAGAATCCTCGTACGGACACTCCCTGCTCAACGCATCCCCAAAAAACATGGGTGGCTCAAAATTAATCCCTAAATCCCTTGCTTTTTCCACCAATTCCACAACCACTTTCTCGGCATCTAAAGCTGTTCTAATTCTGTTTGCGGAGTAAACAAGCGAAAGCAGGTTGACCTGAAATCCCTCCTCTCTAACCTTTCTGTGTATCTCCCTGTACCTTTCGAGAAATTTGCCCTCACCTGTGGAGCAATCCTTCAACACATTCAGTATGAAGTCCCTATCCAGCACACCGGACTTGTTCGTCAAACCTACTATTTCCAAAACCTTTTTGCTCGGTTCAAAAAAAAGGGCTTTTTCGTAAAATAGCTTATTCGGAGGAACTACATTCGTCGCAAAAACATCTATTCCGTAGCTTCCTGCAAAATCGATTATGTCCCCTAATTTATGGAGATTGTCCTCGGTTACAACAACCTCTATGAAACCTCTACTTCCAACCTTTTCTAAATTTTTCAGTATTTTCTCGATGTCCGAGCCCTTCCTTGTGTTTTTGAGGTATTCCTCACTTAAGGAGTCTATTGAGAACCCGATCCTGTCAACATAGGATGTTATCTGGGACACATCGTGAACCCCATTGGTACTCAGGGTTATACTACCATCCAACATCTCAACGATTTTCTTCAGTTCAGGGTTTCTTAGGGGTTCTCCATAACCGTAAAGAACGAACTCTTCATCCGCGGAAACAACTTTCTCAACTATGGAGAGATCTATGTGGTTTCTGTCACTCCTTCTTCTACCTCCACCATCTCTACCATTTCCGCTATTCCTGAAGCAGTAAGAGCAGTTCAAGTCACATGATGTGGTGACTTCAATCTGAATCATCCAAATGAATTTGTTGATAGCGGTATTATACTTTCCCCCAAAAATCTTAGGGTGCGGTTCCGCATAATCGCGTAACACGATTCGTGTGCAGGCTGTTGTAATGTAAAAGCAACATGCAAGAAAGCGAAATAACCTCATCACAAGAAATAAAAATTCAAAAGGACAAGGGTTGTTATGGAGAGCGTTGTTTTGATTTTAAGCGGTGGAATCGACTCATCAACCCTCCTATTTCACCTCCTCCAGAGGTGCGAGGTTCACTGCCTGACTTTCCACTATGGGCAGAAGCACTCGAAGGAGGTGGAGTACTCAGGGAAGATCGTTGGCTATGCGAGCAAGTTGGGGAGGGTCAGGCACATCGTGGTTGATATCTCATCCATCAAAGATTTGATCTCGAAAGGATCACTAACCGGGGAAGAGGAGATTCCCAAGGCGTTCTACACTGAGGAGACGCAAAAGAGGACGATCGTTCCGAACAGAAACATGATTCTGCTGTCGATAGCAGGAGGATATGCGGTAAAGGAGGGTGCAAAGGAAATATACTACGCTGCCCACAAGAGCGATTACAGCATCTACCCCGACTGCAGAAAGGAGTTCGTAAAGGCTTTGGATACCGCCCTCTATCTCGGAAATCTCTGGACGCCGATTGAGCTGAGGGCACCCTTTATCGATAAAACCAAGACAGAGATAGTAGCTTTGGGCTTAAAGCTGAAGGTTCCGTACGAGCTTACATGGAGCTGTTATTCCGGAGGTGAGCGTCCATGTCTTTCCTGCGGTACTTGCCTCGAAAGAACCGAGGCCTTTCTCGAAAACGATGTTAGAGACCCTCTGCTAACAGAAGAGGAGTGGGATAGGGCTGTGGAAATTTACGAGAGGATGAAAAACCGGCTCGAATCAACACAAATCGGAAAGGAATAAATCCTCGAAACTCGATTAGTAGTAAGGTGGTGTTCATGGATAGAGGGTCCGCATTAAATTTGTTGAAAAAGTATGTTAAGCAGGAAAATCTGATCAAACACTGCATAGCAACTGCGGGCGTTATGAAGGAGATCGCAAGATACCTCGGAGAGGATGATGAGAAGTGGGAAGCCATAGGAATCCTGCACGATATAGACTACGAATTAGTGGGCGAAGACATGGAGAAACACGGCATAAAGGGTGCGGAAATTCTTGAGAGCGAGGGTGTCGATGCGGAGATAGTGGAAGTCGTTAAAAGGCACAACCACATGCTATTTGGGGATTACGATAAACCAGTCGAAATTGCTTTACAGTCAGCAGATTCCGTTTCCGGACTTATAATAGCATGTGCACTCGTTAAAAAAGGAAGACTCACAGATGTTACTCCGAAAACCGTTAAAAAGAAGTTCAAAGACAAAAGTTTTGCCGCTGGATGCGACAGAAACAGAATAAAGGAGATCGAAAAACTCGGAATAGATCTTCCCAAGTTGTACGAACTTGGGATAAGGGGGCTACTGGGTGTCAAAGATGAGCTCGGGCTGGAGTAGAGTTGCGGTTCTCGGAGCGGGAAATCTCGGCTCTGCTCTTGCGAAGGCTCTTGCCAACTCGGGTTACGATGTGGTCGCCACCGGGAGAAGAGAGAGTGTCCTTAGTGAGTTGAGAAAAATTTGTGAAATTTACGACTCCAACAAAAAGGCTGTTGGGGACAGTGATGTTTACATCATAACCGTAAAACCCAAAGATGTGATTCCATTACTAAAGGAGATCGAAGATCCAGCTAAGGGTAAGATAGGAATAAGCTTTTCCGCGATGATCCGACTCGAGGAGATGAGAAGGGTCACTAACTCAACATTCGTAAGAGCCATGACAAATCTTTTTGCTGAATACGGAAAAGGATACACCGTCTACTATGGAGAGGGGCTGGGACGGNGAGAGATAAACGAGATCGAGACTCTTTTAAAAAGCTTTGGTGATGTAAGGAGGGTGAACAAGGAGAAAGATGTTGATGTTATGACCGCTTTCTCAGGCAGTTCTCCAGCCCTTGTTGCAAAAATTATAGAGAGCTTCGTGTACGCTGGATTGAAATGCGGTTTAAATGCGGAAATTTCGAAAGAGGTTGCAATCAGTGTCCTTTCCTCTACCGCAGAATATCTCAAAAACAGAAATGAGCTTGACCTGATAAGAAGAATTACAACCCCGGGAGGAACCACAATAGAGGGCTTATCAAAGATGTTGGAGAGGGGTGTGGACTACGGGATTATATCAGCTTTGGAGTCAACAGTAAATAAAGCCCTAAAAAAAGTAGATAAACCTTAAAAATAAGGAAACTGAGTAAGTATCGGAATCACGAACTCAGTCGAGTGCCTCAAAATAGCTGTCCCCTTTGCAGACCATGCATATAATTCTGCCATTCTCCGCCACAACATATTTCTCAGGCTGTAGCTCGTGACATATCTGGCACTCCGCAATGGGTGTTTTCTCATCAGCCAAAGGGATCGTGATCCTTATTTTCTTAACATCGAAATACCTCTCGTCCAATTTGAGGAGGGTGTTCGCAAGCTTCTCCTCTTCATCATGACCTAACCTACCAAGTTTATACATGAACTTTTTCAAAGAATGAGATGTTTCAGATGCATCTTTTCTCAACGATACCCTATATCCCACCCTTTCCTCATATAGGATGACTGATAGGGCAAGCTTTCCGTAGTCGAGAACAATTAAATTTTTATTTCCCGGTGTGGTGCCAGCCATAACCTGCAGAGCATCTGGAATGCACATCCTCGTTTCAGCTACACCTGTAATCCCCTTTCCCCTTTTGTTCGTTCCCAGATATTTGTACGCTATTTCAACCATTCTCATCCCCAAGGCAACTCCCGGACTCAGATGTCCGTGTAGTTTTATTGCAAACTCTATATCCTCTTCCTTTATTCCCAACTCTACAGCATCTTCCTTCATCAAACCACTCCTTCAAGTTAGAAGATTTACCTCTACCTCCTCCCCCTCCCTCAAATCGTGCTCTGTCACAATAAACCCATCCGCAAGAAAACTTCTTGCCATGTTCGATACCAAGCTTACCTCGTACGGTGAGTCATCCGAGAGTATGCTCACCGGAGAGCCTTTATAACCAACAGGATATCCTACTCTACCCTCCAGCTTTATAAAAACAATATACTTGAAACCCGGTGTTGGTATCTTAACATTTCTCGCGATTCTTACCTTGGTTATAGGAAAGGGTACATCTCCAAGGAAGAACTTTCTGAGAGACAGCATTGCAACAAAAGCTCCTCCCGGTTTACCGGGAAGGGCAAACACGGGCTTGTCATTAACTACCCCAATNGCCATCGGCTTACCCGGTCTCTGCCTTACCTTATACAGAATTAGCTCTCCCTCCTCCTCTAAAACCCTTATGACATAATCCTTCTTACCAACGCTCACCCCACCGCTCGTAATAACAACATCATAGTTTCTCACACCCTTCAAGATCATGTTCCTAACCTCTTCAAAGTCATCTCCTGCGGTTCCGAGAAAATGAACCTCCTCTCCCCATTGCCTAATGAAATTCATTATCATCGGAGAGTTNGTGTCCTTGATTATCTCCTTCCTCATCTCATCTCCATTCGAAAAAACAGCAACCCGAAGCTTTCTCAAAACCTTCACCCTGTTACAGTCTATGGCTGTTAGTATGGCTATTTCCTGAGGACCGATTTTCCTACCTCTCCCAATCAAAAGTTCTCCCTTCCTCACCTCGCTACCTTCCCTCAGAACATACTTGCCTTCCGAAATCTCTCCTGTGAAGTAAAGATGTCCATCTCTCACTTCGGTTAGCTCAACTTTTACAACAGCATCCGCTCCCTCAGGAAGTGGAGAGCCGGTAGTTATATAACAGCACTCCCCCTCACCAATCTTCAACTCAGTGGGAGATGTATCGGGAAATACCTCTCCAACAATTCTCAGAGGTGGGGAATCCGAACTTCTTACAGCAAAGCCATCCATTGTTGCAAGGTTGTGTTTTGGTAAGTTCACGGGAGAAACTATGTCCTCTGCGAGAATTCTTCCGAGAGACTCGTTAATGCAGACTACNTCCTTTTCCCTTCTGAAAAAGAACCTGTCTCTGAGCCTTAGGAAAAGTTCCTGCGACTCGTCCACAGACACGAGTAACTTCATGTCTTACCCACTTCTTTATAAGTATATTACAGTTTCGAGGTTATCTTCAATAGAGACGAGAGTTAATTTTCAAATAGTATAAAAATTCCGTAGGCGATGAGGAAAGATGGGTACCATGATGGACCGGATGCGAGGACGAGATCGGTAAGCTCAAGAGTAGTAAGTTCAAAATAGACTGATAAGCCCAAAGATAGAATAGTAAGCTCAAAAATTAGGATTAAGAACACTAATAAAGCTGAAATACCATCGCAAAACCCATTCCACCNCCTATGCACAAACCAGCCAACCCGTATTCAATTTTCCTCCTTACCATCTCTTTCACAAGTGTTGTTGTTATTCTCGCCCCGGTACACCCAATTGGATGTCCCAAGCTTATCCCACTCCCGTGGACATTCGTAATGGAGCTATCAAGGTTCAACTCCTTCATGACCGCCAGAGCCTGTGATGCAAATGCCTCGTTCAGCTCGAACAGTCCGATGTCATCGATGGACAGATTTGCATTATCCAGTGCTTTTTGTATAGCCATCACTGGTCCCAAACCCATGTACGCTGGATCGATGGCCCCAGCTGAGTAGCTGATGACCTTTACCAGTGGTTTTAGCCCGAGCTCTTCAGCCTTCTCCTCCTTCATAACCAAAACAGCGGAGGCTCCATCATTCACACCACTCGCATTACCCGCAGTTACAGTACCGTCTTTCTTGAATACCGGCGGAAGCTTAGCAAGTTTCTCAAGGCTCGTGTCCCTTCTCGGATGTTCATCGGTATCTATTACAACTCTTCCCTTCTTCTGTTCGATTTCCACAGGTACGATCTCTTCAGCGAATATACCATCATCTATCGCTTTCACAGCCCTCATATGGCTCTCATACGCTAACTGATCCTGTTCCTCTCTCGTTATCCNGTAAAGCTCAGCTATGTTCTCTGCAGTAACACCCATGTGATAGCCATAGAACTTCTCCCACAGCCCATCATGAACCATAATATCTACAAGCTCTCCGTTGAACATCCTGTATCCCCATCTCGCTTTCGTTAACGCATACGGGGCGTTGCTCATGCTTTCCATTCCCCCCGCAACAATTACCTCCTCATTTCCAGAATCGATTTCAGCAACAGCGATAGCTATAGCCTTTAATCCGCTTCCACACACCTTGTTCACAGTATAGGCTGGAGTCTCCTTCGGCAATCCCGCAAGAATCGTTGCCTGTCTTGCGGGATTTTGTCCTTGGCTTGCCTGCAATACATTCCCCATTATAACCTCGCAAATCTTAACCTCAATTCCGTCGTAGTCGTAGTACTTCTTTTCCAGATCAATCATCCCCTTCTGCAGTTTCGATGGGTAAAATCTCCTGTCGTTCTCGGATGGTACCGGTTTTAGATTTAATTCTTTAAGCAAACCTCTTATTGCAATTGCCCCAAGCTCATAAGCTTGCAAATCCTTTANAGAACCGCCAAACCTTCCAACAGGAGTTCTTTTGACACCTACTATCACCGCAGACATGAACTCATAATTTTTTTAATATGATTTTAAGGTTTCTTTTTTAATTGATTCAAGGTTCCTTTTTAGTTGATTTGACTAATTGATTTAACCAACCTCTTTTAGCCATATAGCAAACTTTTCAGCTTAAATCGAATTGAGGGGATTAAGAAGCAGGCATAATCGGCCCCACAAAAAATCCAGAAAATTATAATACCTTGATTCCAACCAAGAATTGTGGAACCTCCAGAAGACAGAGAGATGGAATTAAGGGAGCATCTTGCAGAACTAAAAAAGAGGACCCTTAGGGTGATGATTGTGCTACTGATTGGTATAGTGGCTGTTTTTCCAAACGCTCCGAGGCTAATAAGATGGATATGGTACGAGATATTCAACGAAGAAATAAGCATGGTTGCATACACCCCCACGGAATGGCTCGTCACGCAACTCGTTTTTTCGGTTCTATTTGTCGTTTTCATCACATACCCATACATAATGTACCAAACATACCAATTCGCCAAGCCGGGACTATTCGAACATGAAAGAAGGTTCGTAAAAACATTCATGCCCTTCTCATACCTTCTTTTCCTGCTCGGAACGATTATCTCGCTATTTGTTGTGATTCCAAAGCTATACTCATGGGCGGTTGTACCGTATTTCGGTGCTCAACCACAGCTTTCAGTCCAGAGAACACTCTACGGAATATTCAAGATATTCTTCGCCTTTGGCTTAAGCTTTCAGATTCCAGTTTTAGCCTTGATCGCCGTTAAACTCCAGCTGATAACATCGGACTGGCTTGCAGGGAAAAGGATACTCGTTTACATCGCCATTTTCATCCTGGCGACAAACATAACATTCGATATATCTGGAATAAGTCAGCTTATCGTTCTTGGACTTGTTGCTATTATGTATGAATTCAGCATAATTATTGCCAAACTCATGGAAAGGAACATAAAAAAAGATAAGATGGAGATTCTTCATCAGGAAGAAAAAGGAAAGATTTAATTGTAAGAAGAGTTAACCTCGCTTAAATGCAGATAGTGATTGCGGGAGCGGGAGAAGTGGGATACAATGTTGCGAAAGCCCTTTCAGATAATTACGATGTATTCGTGATCGAGGTTGATGATAAAAAGATAGAGGAGATCAGCAACCTCAATGTAGAAGTTATTAGAGGAAATTCCGCAAACCTAAGTGTGCTAAAAAGAGCCAAAATCGAAAATGCAGACATTTTTCTCGGTGTTACAGGAAACGATGAAATTAATCTGCTATCAGGGATTGCCGCCAAGAAATTAGGTGCCAAGAAGACAATAATAAGGGTCGGAAATCCAGAGTATGTTGACAGACCGTATGTTAAAGACCATCCTCTCGGGTTTGACCTCATCATATGTCCCCAACTCGCTCTCGCAAGAGCCATTGCAAACCTCATAACATTCAGCGGTGCGGTTGATTTCGTATCGCTGAGTGCGGGAAGATTGAACTTAATAGAGATTGAAGTTGGAGAGAACTCCTCTGCGGTAGGAAAGAAAGTTAGTGAGCTTCCACTTCCAGAAAATGTTGTTTTAACTGCAATATATCGCGACGGTGAGCTTATCGTCCCGAAGGGAAACACAGAGATAATGGCTAAGGACAGAATATCGGTTGTCGGGAAGTCTGAGAATCTTCTAACAGTTCAGAACATATTTCAGGGTACTTCAACGAGAAATGTTGTTATATTCGGTGGGGGGACTGTAGGGAGCTACATAGCCCAGATCCTCGAGTCGAGCAACCTCAACATAAAGCTAATAGACTCCTCAGCAGAAACTTGCGAGAGGTTGTGCACGGTCTTCAACAATGTTAGAGTGATAATCGGAGACCCCACAGATCTTGATTTTCTGTATGAGGAGAACATAGGAAAGTCCGATGTCGTCGTCNCGTGTATGGAGAACGATGAGAAGAATCTCCTCGTTTCACTGCTATCCAAATCACTCGGAGCAAAGAAGGCGATTTCACAGGTAAGCAAAGGAAGTTATATGAAACTTTTCGAGCAAGTAGGTGTAGATGTTGTTCTCTCACCGAGAACAATAACATACCTCGAAGTTCTGAGGCATTTAAGGCTGATGGCAGTTGAGACACTTGCGGAAATAGAGAAAGGTGAGGCGGTCGTTGTTGAAATACCGCTGAAAAAAGACAAGCTATCCGGCAAGAAGATAATGGATCTGAAGATACCAGAAAAAGCCATAATAGGAGGAATACTTAGAGGTGAGGAGTGCTTAATACCTCGCGGAGACACTGAGGTTTTCAAAGGCGATAGGCTACTAATTTTTGCCCCGTGGAGCGAAGTAGAGAGGGTTGAAAAATACCTGAGATAACGGTGAGCATATGAACTACAACCTTGTTCTTAATTTTCTGGGACGGATACTTATCTATTTCACATTTCTCTACACAATCCCGATTCTCACAGCATACATATATAATGAGCCNTTCTACCCATTTATAATCTCGATAGTTGTAACCCTCGTCCTCGGGTTTGCGTTGTTCATGGTAAAAGCGGAGAGCGATGTTTTCAGGTACAAAGAGGGATTTGCGATAGTAGGGCTTGGATGGTTGATCATAAGCATTGTCGGTTCCATACCCTATATCCTCATAGGTGTGGATGTTATCGACGCTCTATTTGAGACCATGTCCGGCTTTACCACAACCGGAGCAACAATATTCGACAAAATAGAGGTGCTACCAAAATCAATACTGATTTGGAGGAGCTTAACTGAGTGGGTCGGTGGAATGGGTATNATAGTTCTCTTCGTTGCGGTTTTTCCATCCATAGCAAGAAGAGGCTACGCACTCCTACAAGCGGAGGTTCCGGGGATAACCGTTAGCAAACTTACTCCAAGATTGAAGGACACCGCCATAAGACTGTGGTTTGTTTACTTGCTGTTAACCACAGCAGAAGTGATTCTGCTTTACTTGGCTGGGATGAGCTTGTTTGATTCCGTAAACCACGCTTTTACAACAATGAGCACGGGAGGTTTCTCAACCCATACGGAGAGCATAGCGTATTTCAACAATCCAATCATCGAAACCATAATCGTAGTCTTCATGTTTATAGCGGGAGCCAACTTTGCTCTCCACTTCCACCTGCTCAAGGGAGATGCAAGGATAGTAAGAGACCCAGAATTCAGATTTTATGCTGGCATCCTCTTGATAGCCATAATTTTCCTCACATTAATAAATTACAATGGGGATGCAGTTGACTCCTTCAGGTATTCCGTATTCAATGCGGTATCAATAATGACCACCACAGGTTATGCAAACTTTGACTTCGATCTCTGGAGTGATACCTCAAAGATGATTTTGCTCGCTCTAATGTTCGTAGGAGGGTGTTCAGGTTCAACAGCTGGAGGAATGAAAGCTATCAGGATTTTTCTCCTAATAAAATACTCCATACATCAGATTCTAAAGGAAGCGGAACCGAGAACCGCAAGAGTTGTGAAATTCGGAAAGGAGACAGTAAAGAAGGAAATTCTTGACGATATAACAGCATTCTTTGCACTGTACGTTGTAATTTTTGCGGTTTCTTCAATAACGATCTCGTTTTTCGGTCTCGATATAATATCAGCTGTCTCTGCAGTCGCTGCTACAATGGGCAATGTTGGTCCGGGACTCGGAATGGTTGGAGCGACAGAAAGCTACTCAGCACTGCATCCGATCGTTAAGATAATATTATTCATCAATATGTGGGCGGGCAGNCTTGAAATATTCACTGTTTTCTCCCTGCTCATCCCATCATTCTGGAAGGAAAGGTGGTAGGTTCTTCAGATCCCTTGGTGGTAGGTTCTTCAGATCCCCCAACACCACCACCTGAACTGCACATGCTACTTCAGTTTCTAGCTTCAGCTTATAACCACTTTCTCCAC
This sequence comes from Archaeoglobus sp. JdFR-32, assembly GCA_002010195.1. Classification (GTDB taxonomy): domain Archaea; phylum Halobacteriota; class Archaeoglobi; order Archaeoglobales; family Archaeoglobaceae; genus Archaeoglobus_A. The sequence goes on along the minus strand of MTMT01000071.1, from coordinate 33,690 downwards.
ACCCTCCACCTCAAGAAATTCGTCCACCAGCCTTCCGGGTATTTTCGTTTCAGTTACAATTGTAAGCTTGGATTCCACACTAATCTCAGGGTCTTCCGCCAGAATGTATCTGATTGAGATTCCTTCTCTTGCAAGAATTCCCGTGATGCCGGAAACAATACCGATTTTCTTGCTTTCTGCATATATTTCGAGGACACCATAGTTGTAGAACCTTGCAACATCAGCTATGTTTGCTACTGGCTTAATTGATGAGAACACCTTCCTCAATTCTTCATCCATCTCAATGTTCTGAATGGCGGAAACAACAACTTTCCTGTCAACTCCAATAGCATCTGCGATTTTGGTTGGGATGAGCTCAATACCACCACAATAAGCCTTTCCATCCCTTACGGAAATCCCCAATCTAAGAAACTCCCTTACAACCGCAATTTGTGAAGGGTACCTCTCAAACTTCTCAACAATCTTACTCCACATCGAATCTTGATTACCATGAGAAGATTTAATATTTTGGGTTTTAGATTCGTGTGTCTTGCTTTCAAGTTCCATTCCCAATTTCATGCCACTACCAGCTATCCAACACNACCAACACATAGAACCTCAATGCAAAATGATTTAAATTCAACCTGCTGAAAATTGTTAGATGATAGAGGTTGGAATTGTAGGTGGAAGTGGCTACACCGGGTCAGAATTGCTCAGAATCCTATCAAACCATCCCAAGGTGGATATTAAAGCGGTTACATCAAGACAACACGAGGGAAAAGAAATCTGGAAAGTGCATCCATTCCTTAAAGGATTTTACAGCCTAAAATTTGTTACCCCAGATCTTAAGCACTTTGAAGATTGTAAAGTCGTTTTTCTTGCAGTCCCTCACGGGGAAGCCATGAGATATGCTCCTCAATTCCTCGACACAGGGATGAAGGTTATCGACCTATCTGCAGACTACAGACTCGACAGGGAGACCTTTGAAAAAGTTTACTCAACAGAGCATATTGGATATGAAGGTGTTGAACCAGTTTACGGACTAACAGAGATTCACAGAGATGAGATTAGAAGGGCCGATTTAGTTGCAAATCCCGGTTGCTATCCCACCGGAGCGATTCTATCATCCGCTCCACTGGCGGAGCTTGAATTGATTGAAANGGTCGTTTTCGATTCCAAGAGCGGAATAAGTGGGGCTGGAGCAAATGTGTCTGACTTCACACACTATCCAAATCTCCACGAGGCAATCGTCCCGTACAAGATTACCACGCATAGACACTACTGGGAGATGGTTCAGGAACTAAGTAGATTCCAAGAAGATATCAAGATTTCGTTCACACCCCAAGTTTTTCCCGGCTCGAGGGGTATTCTAACAAATGCTCACATCTTTCTGAGGGGGGAACTCGAAGAGGATGAGATAAAGAAAATCTACGAGAANTTCTACGAAAACTGCTACTTCATAAGATTCCAAGAAACTGTAAGGCTGAGCTATGTTAGAGGAAGTAACTTCTGCGATATAGGAATTTTTAAAGGAGACCGTGTTGTCTCAATCTCGGCGATTGACAACCTCGTTAAAGGTGCAAGCGGGCAGGCGGTTCAGAACATGAATGTCATGTTCGGCTTAGAGGAGGAGACCGGTTTGGATGTTCCACCTCTGTTTCCCTGAGTGTTCTTGTTGCTCCTTAGATTTACGGGAATCTGTAGGTACAAATCTGAAGTTCAGATATATTANTTCCATCTCCATCCGATTCTGTAACTCAGGATCACCATAGCCACTATAAGCAATATCGGAACAAGTAAATACTCCATCTTAAGTGGCTGTGGTTGCACATCCACATAGAGGTATGCTGATTCTTTAAGGTCTTTTCCGTTTTTGTCCTCCGAAAATACAACTATTTCCATACGATAAGTTCTTGGGAATATGCTTCCATCTACATCAACTTTGAACTCAATAGTTTTCTCTTCACCAAAATTTAATTGTTTGAGGTACGAATCAGCTACCTTAACAAAAATACCCGGGTGTGGCTTGAGTATTGCGTGAATGTTTTTCGCATAATCTCCATCATTTCTCAATCTAACACTTATAATCTGATCCTTCCTACCCGTATAAAGCACACTATTGGTTTCCGCATGAAAGTCCGGTTCAGCTCGTATTCTAAGTTTCAGTTCTTTCGAGAAGCTCCCCACCTCCGAATAGGGAGCCCATATTTCGTAATTCACAGAAACCTTTAAGATGTGTTTTCCGAACATAGCTTTTTTGCTAACATCAAACATAAGGGGCACTCTTCTAACTTCCCCGGGCATTAAGACACCAACAAGTAATTTATCCTGATAAAAGTCAATTACATCAGAAGTGAACAATCTTGCGGATATAAAAACTGGATATCTAAACGAGTTAAGAAAAGACATGTTCAAAATCCCTATCTCTCCTCTTCTAAACTCATATTTGTCGAGAGAGATTTGTATTCCTTCAGATTTGTTCCTAAACTCAATTCTAACCAACTGTGACTCACTCCTACTCTCCCATCGGTCTCCGCTGAAGTACTCGTAGCTGAGGTTGAATTCAAAAAGAGNTGTCCCATTTTTCATACTTTTAACTTGGAAGACCACATTAGAAACTCCTGAAGGAGCAAGATAAGGTATGTAGGCTTTCATAGGTTCAATCTCCACATCCTCGCNAAGTGCGGAGACTTCAATATTTCTTACCGAAATCTTCCCCTTGTTTACAATACCCAAGGCGAGCCAGTTAACCTCTCCAGAATAAAAAACATCTCTCTGTGGTACTAACAGAATTTTTGGAGCTGTAGGAGGTATCACATTGATAGAGATATGATACTCCTTCCTAATTCTATCGTACGAGTACTTCGTCTCGTTTGAATCATTTTTCAGCAGATCGTATTCCACAATCAAGGTTAGATTTCTCTTCCCTATAGCTTTTGAGTCCGCTAAAACCACGAAAGACACTTGAAAAACATCATTATGTCTGAGTACCGGGATCACCGCATCTCCTGAAATAATCTTTATTCCTTCTCCCTTCAAGGATAGGGTTACATTATAAGCAGTTAAGATGTCAGTATAAGCGGTTAGGATGTTGGGTGCACCTTTCACACCGATGTTGGTTATGTCCAAGTGAATCGTTTCGGGACTCTTAGCGGGTACNTCTTTACTTCCAACAACTGTCACAGCAATTTCTGGTGGCATGGAGTGTACGGATTGAGCGGAACATGTGCTGGTTGATGCTATCAGTATGATGACTAACACCAGTACTAAGATAAACCTTCGATTTTTNCTCATGTACGGGTTGATGCACCTCTTCCATGCTCTGTGTCTCACTGATTTGCACCTCCAATCTTCCTCCNGAGTATTAAAACTGATAATAAAAGGGGCAGAATAGTATATAGAACAAGAACTAAAAGTTGAGGATACACCATGTCAATTCCATTTCCCATTATCACTATACTCCCGAAAGCTATATTGGCGTGAGTTAGAGGGAGCAGATAAGCAATGATTTTGGCTAATTCAGGCATAGCNTCGAGTGGATAAATAAATCCCGAGATAAATATGTTCGTAATCACTAACAACATCCCTATTTGAATCCCTTGCAATTGTGTTTCCGATAGAGTGGAGATCAACAATCCGAGACCTACCATAGATGTAAACGACAAAATCTGAGTAAGAAACAGAACAATTACATCTCCATTTATCCTGACATCGAATAAGGAGTGGACAATAACCATGGCAACAAAAAGTTCAACAAGAAGTGCTGTTGTTATGAATAGAAACTTGCCTAACACTATTTCCGAGTATTTTGTTGGTGTTACTACAAGCATTTCGAGAGTTCCTTCNTCTTTCTCCTTTGAGATAGAAAATAACGCAAGAAGCAAACCTACAACTTGAATTACTACCGCTACTACCGATGGAGCTATAAAGTCTATCAACCTCGTCCCAGTTGTAAAAACAGGGTTGTATTTTACCTTAGCTTCCTCTCCTACAACACCCCTCAGATATCCAACTACTTTCTCCGCAAAGTTGATGTTCGTTTCATCTACAAAAATTTCAACTCCATTATCTCCGAAAAACTTAGGGATGTGAATTACTGCAGACAACTCCCCTCTCCTAATCAACTCTATTCCCTCATCCTCAGTAGCAATTAGGTATTTTACCCGAAAGATGTTCGACGAGGATATCTTATTGATAAGACTAACCGAATCTCTTGAAAAGTCATCATCTATCACACCTACTTGAAGATCTCTTAGTCCTCCCGAAAATGCGTAGCCAATTATACTAATGAGAAGAACAGGTTGAATTGCCAAGATGATGAGCAGTCTCCTCTCCCTGAGAATAGATGATGCTTCTTTCCTGATGATGATCTCAATTCTCCTTACCTCCACGACATTCACCTACTCAGATCTATTATAGCTGACTCCAATCCCTCAATTTTCGTTTTAGCTTTCTCAATTTCTATCCCCCTTCTTTTCAATGCAGAAATTATTTCAGGCATAGCGGATGAGGAATCATCAACATAAACCTCGATCCAATCATTTTCAACGCTGTAATGAAAACCAAACTCATCAAACAATTTTACCGCTTTATCAATGTTGAAAGGTTTGATCAACACTCTCTCTCCCACCACCTTTCTTATGTCCTCCAAACTTCCTTCAATTACCTTCTCCCCATTTTTCATGATGATGATCCTATCACAATTTTCCGCATCTTCCATGTGATGAGTTGTAATGAGAATTGCTTTTCCCTCATCTCTGAGTGCTTTGAATCCCTCCCAGAAGTTTTTTCTAGAGATCGGATCTATTCCTGCAGTTGGTTCATCGAGTATAAGGATGTCAGGATCATGAAGCATGGAGCATGCAACCATAAGCCTTTGCTTCATATCAGCACTTAGTTCTGCAACTGTAGTTTTCCTCCATTTTTCAAGCTCCACAAACCTTAGGAGTTTTGACATTCCTATCTCCAAATTCCTCTCATCGACCGAATAAATTCTTCCAAAAAACATCAAGTTTTCCTCAACAGTTAAACTTCGATACAGGGAAAAAGTCTGTGGTACATACCCAATACGACTTTTCACTTCATTCAGAGGTTTGGAGAGGACTTTTACTTCTCCCTCGTGTTTCACCAATCCGAGTATCGCCTTCACCGTGGTAGTCTTTCCCGCTCCGTTTGAACCTACTATCCCGAGGATTTCGCCCTTCCTAACCTTGAACGAGAGATTCTTGACCGCAACAAAATTGCCAAACCTGACGGTTAGGTTTTCTACCTCGATGCCCCAAGTACCATCCGATACGGTTGGAGATTTATAGTTTTCATACATTTTACCCATATTTTTGAAGAATAATATTTAAAAATGGCGAAACTCATGATGAGCTTAATTATTTTAAACCCAGATTCAGATTTAACTCCATGGAGTTCAGAGGACATCACTTCATTTGTCTCCACTTCTTCAGAGGAGAGGGATACACGCCAGAGTTCATTAAGAATTTGGAGAGTCTATTCTCAGAAATTGATGAACGGGAGATCAAAGTCATCATGGGTGCGGATGATATCTGCAAACCCTGTCCGAATCTCATGGATGGTCTGTGCACCAAGGGAGAGGAGAAGATAGCGGAACTGGACTTGCTTGCCATGAACCTCTTGAACATCAAACCCGGTGACCTTGTAAGATGGAGGGATGTTAGAAACAAGTTGGCAGAGGTACTGCCTNTTTGGAAGAAGTACGCATGCTTCGACTGCGAGTATAAAGATGTGTGCAAAGATCACGAAAATTGGGTTTCTGGAGATTAGATTAGCAACGGAGTTGGAGGCCAGGATCAACAAAACTGGCAAGGGGTATAATGAAGGAGATAATTTCTGCNAGAGGGCACAAAAACATAACCGCAACCCACAAAACAACCTTAGAGATAACCAAGGAAGGAGAACTAAGTTTAAGGGGAGACTGTATCATAGGCGTCTCCGCGGATAAGGGGATATCAGAAATCTCAGAGAAGGTAAAACATGCCTTAAAGGAAGGTAAAATGGCAAAAGTGACGCTTAAACTACCGGATTACAACATTAAAGAGGAAATCAAAGGTTTCGGAGCTAAAAACCTTACATTTACCCACCAAACAGACATCGTTATAAGAAGAAGCGAATATGTCTGCGGAAGAACTCTTTTGATAAATGCCAATAAATCTGCCCTCGACTTAAGTAGAGATTTCATTAGCTTTTTGAGAGAGCCCGAAACCGAGCTTTTATTCATAATCGAGATCGTAGAATAGTCAGCCTTCGGTGGTTACATGCTCTTCATTTTAATAATCACCGGAAGGTGTAATCTGAACTGTGTTTACTGTGGAGGGAGTATTGATAAGGATGTCATGCCACCAGAGATGANCTATTCGGTGGATGACTTGTCCAAATTCCTAAATCAATACGAAAACTACTCCATTGCATTTTACGGTGGTGAACCTCTGTTAAGAGTCGACCTGATGGAGGAAATAATAGACAAGACCTCCGCAGAGCACTATATTCTGCAAACCAACGGTCTACTCCTCGAAAAGCTGAGTGATGAAACCATAGAAAAACTCGACACGATTCTCATTTCAATTGACGGGGTAAAAGAAGTAAATGATGTGTACAGAAGGAATAAGAGAGAAAACAAAAAAAGAAGCACTTACGATGTNGTAATTGAGAATGTTAGGAATTTGAAAGGAAGATTTGACGGAGATCTCATTGCAAGGATGGTCGTGACAGATAAAACAGACATATATAGAGATGTCAGACACCTCCTGAACCACTTCAATTACGTGCACTGGCAGTTAAATGTGGTATGGGTTGAGGAGACATTCTACAACAACTTCGACTCATGGATAGAAAGCTACAAGAACGGTGTGACAAGACTCGTGGAATACTGGCTTCAAGAGATGGAAAAAGGTAACCTGCTGGGAATAGTTCCCTTCCTTGGAATTACTTCAGCCTTAATGGGGAGAAGACTTCCTTCACCACCATGTGGGTCTGGAGTGGATTCCTTCACGATAACAACAGACGGGAGAATAGTCGCATGCCCGATATGTGCAGAGCTTCCATGGAATCATGCAGGAGANATATGGAACGGGCTGAAGAGGAAGACATTTCTCGACAAGAGCAAATGCAAATGCAGATGGTTTGATGTATGTGGAGGGAGATGTTTGTTCTTCAACAGGGAAAGGTTATGGGGTGAGGATAAGATTGAAAAAATTTGTTCCGCGACAATCCACCTGATTGAAGAGATCAAAAAGGCAATTCCAAAGATTACCAAGACATTCAAAACCGGAGATCAGTTAAATTACTTGTTCTCGTACCCACCTTACAACAACACCACGGAGATAATTCCTTAAAGCAATCCTTAGTAAAATTTTTAAAACTAAGTATCGATCCAGACTGCTCAGAGGTGGATCGATGCTACTTTCAGAGTTCGTTGCATGGGTCTCGCTAACTCTCGGGATCGTAACACTGATCACGATACTCTCCGAAAAGTTCGGAGTTGAGATAGCAATAGGCATGTATGCCTCACTCACGGTAGTTGCTAACATCATAGCGGTAAAACTGATTTCAGTCGGAGAGGTTCCGTTTGTGGGCTTATTGATCGGTCCTGCTGGAGTCATAGTCTATGCGAGTACATTCCTAATAACTGACATCATAGGAGAGATATTCGGAAAGGAGAACGCAAAAAAAGCAGTAATTACCGGGTTTTTTGCAAATATTGTAGCGGTAATTTCTATCATTATAGCCCTTCAGTGGAGTCCCGCTCCGTTTATGACTGAAGATTTGCTTAAAAGCTTTGAAAATGTTCTTGGACTTGCTCCAAGGGTCGTTTTCGCATCCATCATCGCATTTGCGGTCTCCCAGACGCATGATGTCTACGCATTCCACTTTCTGAAGGANAAAACCGAGGGTAGATTTCTGTGGCTACGGAATAATGCGTCCACAATGGTCTCACAGTTGATAGATACCGTTGTGTTTATCCTAATAGCCTTCTATGGTGTTTTCCCACCGCAAGCGATTGCGTCCATGATACTCGGACAGTACATTCTGAAACTAACAATAGCGATCGTGGATACACCCTTCATGTACTTGGCGGTATACACATGGAAGAGCTTCAAACCCGCTTCCGAGGCAACTTAGGTTCACTCAGTTCAAGACTCAATCAAACTCCCGAATGATGTCCAGATCACTCAGAACAGATACANCTGACACATCCTCACCCACCACTTCTATCAGTTCCTTTGATGGCTTTCCGTGATAGAATATAACATGCTCAGGACTGCAGTGGTCTATCATCTCCAGCAGACCTCTGAAGTCGAGGTGATCGCTGATCACTATTCTGGGAAATCTGTAGAAATTCTGTGCTGTTAGAACATACCTTTTGCCTCTGCAATAATAAAGATCTCTCGGAGGAACGAGATGGACCTCCCCCTCCTCAGTAACTTCGATTCCAAACACCTTGCAGAGCTTTACTATCCTTTCACTGCCGGAAACACTGTAGCCATTTTCACTTAGAATCTTAGCTGTTCTTTGAGCTTTTCCAACAGGATACACTCCGAAAACGGAGTTACTTGCATAGCTGATTAACTTATCAATCTCCTCCTCAAAGATGTAATCCGGACTGCCGTAGGTTGCTTCGGTTATGAGCACATCACATTTCGGAAGTGAGGAAAAGTCCTTCACATCACCGGTTATCAAGATCCTCGAGTCCGCTTTGATCAAAAACGCCGTTGAACCGAAGATGTGCTGGGTGGAGTATGTTCTCACAAAAAAATCGCCAAGTTTTATCTTTTCTCCAATTTTAAAGGTTATACCGGGAAATTTTCTCCCGCCGAGGACCGAGAGTATGTTTGCGGTCTCTTCCGAGGATACCGAAAAGGGATTGTTCATGTTGCTCTGCCCGTAATGGTCGGAGTGAGCGTGAGTTATTAGATTAAAGTAGAGATAGTTATCCGCGGAATAGCCCCTGTAAGAGTCAATATGGAAGTCCGTTACAACGCTCGAGTTAAACCTCAATGTTAGATGGGGTTTCACAGATCTCTTGGATTTCCTTCTAAACGGTAGAAAACCATATTCTTCGAGAAAAAACAGAGAATTCATGTTCTACCTGCTCCTTCTTCTCGGTTTAAAGCATANCATACAATCCCTACATTTATCTCTCATTTTCATGAAGGAGTGCACATCGAACGGACTTAAAAAAATTTTGCGGGTATAGATCAGGTGTTGTAATCAGACCACAGCAGATTGTATCGGACTACTCAACACTTATCCTCTTCAGCTCTTTCTTCTCGGTTTTCATCCTCTCCTGTAACTCGTCAATTTTTTCAATTTGATAGTCAATTGCCTTTTTGAAAGCCATCAGAAGCTCCTTGTACGACTGAAAGATATGGTTTCTTACCTCTTCAGGAAACACCTCATCGATTTCCGGAACCTTGATTTTAATTTCTTTTGCCATTTTTTCACCTCGTTTATCTAAAAACTATATTCAGCTCATCACTGATAAACTTTGCTGAGATTGGTTCTTTTAATGCCAGTGATTGCGGTAAATAGAGAATTCTCTTCCACTGATTTGCGATAATAACAAGCTCCTCTCCTCTTTTAAGGAGCTTAATGTTCTTTTTATCAACAAAAGGTGCTTTGATGATGAGTTTGAACTCTTTATCATCCTTCTCAATTCTCATGGGCTTTACATCCGAAAAAACATCTGATGGATCTCTTTCTCCGTACAACTCCCTCGCAATTTCTTCGAGTTTATCCCCTGTTACCTCCTCCTGCTTGAATGTCACGGTAAACTTCGGAATCGGGAATCTTGCAGAAATTTCATCCATNTAAAACTTCTGTAGCTCGATCCACTTCCTGAAGTACTCTCCCGCATTCTCAGGAAGAACCTTATTTATAATTATGCAATCCACCCTGTAACCAAATATGTTGAGATAAGTAAAGGCCCTCTCCGACTCCTTAATTACCATTTTTTCAGGATTCGTTACTATTCTGACAGTTGTTTGCGGGCTTTCGAGTATCTCCTTAAGCATGCTGATTCTCGAGTACAAGTCCTGAATCTTATCCATTACCTCCTCGGACGGAAGTGGGATATCAATGAGGGGTTCCGCAATGGGTCTAACGATCTTCAGAATCTTCTTCTCTATCCCGAAAAACCTATTCATGTACCATTTCGCAATCTCCGGAACGCTCAAAAGTCTCAAAGTCTCCCCAGTCGGAGCACAATCGAGAATTATAACATCGTACTCCTTCTTTTTGTAAAACTCGAGCAAGTGCAGAAGACTTGCAAGCTCGTCAAACCCGGGAAAAATTGCAAGTTCCTCTGCTATGACATCGTCAATTCCCTGTGACTGGAAAAAAACAGTAAGATATTCTTTTATCACATCCCAGTGTCTTTCAAGTTCATACTCGACATTGACCTCCATTCCATAGAGATTATTCCTAATTCTTGTTGGATAGGGCTTCAACTCAACTTCAAATGAGTCTGCAAGACTGTGTGCTGGATCCGTAGATATCACAAGAGTCTTTTTGTTTTTCGATACCTTTAATGCGGTTGCAGATGCAATTGTTGTCTTACCAACTCCTCCCTTCCCGGTAAAGAGAATTATCCTCGGTAGGTTTGAATCGAATCTAGCTACCCCTTCAGCATTCATCCTATAAACGAGTGTCGAATATGATAAAAGGTTAGTGGTGTTTTTCAGATTGTTCGAGAACTACAGAATTAGCAGAATCATAGAATCACAGAATTATAGAATTGGATAGCTGTAGAATTGCAAGAATCATGGATGAAAGCTGATAAATACACCATGTCTTTACTTGAAATATGGAGCTTGCTATTCAGCTTTACGAATTTATTGCTTTAATGCTAATAGCATCAGGGGTTGCGGTAGCAAGCAGATACATCAAGGTACCCTATACCATAGCACTCGTTCTCGTAGGGTTCTTTGTTGGCATTTTAAGGGTGTTTCCAGAGATTAAGCTCAGCGAAGATCTGATTTTCCTACTAATTCTGCCACCACTTCTGTTTGAAGGTGCACTGAACATGGATATAGGCAACCTCAAAGAGAATATAAAACCCATATCCATCCTCGCACTTATCGGGGTTCTGATTTCGGTAATTTTTACTGGATATGCAATCTCAATCCTCTTATCTCTTCCTCTTTCGATTTCCCTCCTATTCGGAGCTATGATTTCACCTACTGACCCTGTTTCAGTTCTATCTACATTCAAAAAGCTTGGAGCGGATAAAAAGCTAACAACCATAATCGAAGGAGAGAGTATTCTGAACGATGGTACTGGAATTGTTATATTTGGTATTCTACTCGAAACAATAAAATCNGGGAGTTTCGGATTTGAAAACATCGTCTNCGGAATCATTACATTCCTTTTCGTTGTCGCGGGAGGATTTATAGTTGGTTTCGCGATTGGGTATCTTGCCTATAAAGTGCTCGCCTACATAGACGATCACCAGATCGAGATAGCAATAACATTGATAATCGCGTTCGGTACATACCTGATCGCAGAATCCATGCATGTCAGCGGAGTCATAGCGGTTGTTATTGCGGGATTAATCATCGGGAACTACGGGAGATACTTCTCAATGTCCCCCACAACAAGAGTTGCCTTAATAACCTTCTGGGAATTCTTCGTTTTCGTTGTAAACTCGATAGTATTCCTCCTAATCGGAATAGACATACACTTCGATAAAATTTCAGAATACTGGATGGCTATTGCAATTTCAATCCCCGTAGTAATCCTCGGAAGGGCTTTTGCGGTTTATCCACTTCTCTTCATAAACGACAAATACNGTGACAAACTGCCTAAAAGCTGGAAGCACATAATTTTCTGGGGAGGTTTACACGGCACAATACCGATAGCCTTGGCTCTGTCCCTCGAAGGTGTAGCATATCGAGACATGATTGCAAGCATGGTATTTGGTGTTGTTTTCTTCTCCTTGGTAATCCAAGGACTTACACTCGAATTCTTCGTTAACAGAATTTTCGGGAGAGTTGATGAGAAAAGGTTGATATACGAGGAGCTAATAGCAAAAAGAATTGCATATAAATCTGCAATGGAAGAAATAGACAGAATGAGGAGAAATGGAGAGATTCCAAGAGAGATCGCAATAAAAATATCGGACGACCTGAAAAATCTGTTGGAGGAGGTGTCCACGGAAATAAAGGAAAGAACGAACGAGGAGATCCTAAAAGAGGAGTGGATAAGGGCTTGGAAAAGAATTTTGAACTCTCAAAAAAGTGCTTTGAGAGATGCTGTGATAAAAGGAATCGTTTCGGAACTAGTGGTGGAAAAAATATTGGAAGAGATAGATGCAGAAATTGAAAAGACGGAGGACGTGTAGCTTCATATCACTTGCCGGGGCNCCCTCCAGATTTTTCAAACTTTCCAGATTCTCCGAATTCTCATGTCCCTTCCACAAACTCCCTTATGTACTCCATCGCTTTCTTCAAATTTTCGATGGACGAGGCATAAGATATTCTCACGGTTCTTTCATTTCCTCCGAAAGCTAAACCGGGGGTTACTGCAACTCCTTTTTCCAACAACAGCCTTTCAGTGAATTCTGCTCCGTTCATATTAACTTCCGGGAATATGTAAAACGCTCCCTCCGGCTTCTTAACCTCAAAAATGTCCTTCAAGGAGTTATACACGAAATCTCTTCTTTTTCTGAACTCCTTCACCATGCTTTCCGTAATTTTATCAGCTGTTCCGCTGGAAATCACATCTGCTACGGCTTTCTGGGCAAAGGCTGGAGCACACACTCCATTAACTTGGTGAACNTTCAGCATAGAATCGAGCAATTTTTCTTCAGCGATAACATAGCCTATCCTCCAGCCAGTCATAGCGAGGGATTTGGAGAAGGCATTTATCACAACCACTCCCTCTTCCCCAGCAAGAGTTCCGGGCTTCTTGTCATAGTAGATGGAGTTGTACACCTCATCACTCACCAAAATCGAACCATTATCTCTCGCTATCTCCGCAACAGCTTTCATCTCTCTGTCATCCATAACCGCTCCCGTAGGATTGTTCGGATAGTTCAGAAAGATTGCTGAAGTTTTGTTGGTGATTTTCTCGTTTATCAAATCTGAATCCGCTATATAGTCCCTATCAGATGTGTCAGCCATGATCATACTCGCCTCACAGAGCTTAGAGTATATGAAATAGGATATGAAATTCGGAACCGGAATCAGAACATCGGTGCCTCTTTCGATGAAAGCCAGAGATGCATTCAACAACGCCTCACTTGCACCGCATGTTATCATAACCTCTCCTACATCAACACCGTATCTCTCTGCTATCAACCCCCTAAGCTCCTCAATGCCGAAGTTTGAAGTATAGTGAGTGAATCCACTTTCCATTGCCTTTTTTGCACCTTCTATGATCTCGGGATGCGTGTCAAAATCAGGTTCACCGATGGTGAGGCTTATGACCTCCTTTCCCATCTTCCTCGCCTTCTCAACAACCTCAAACATTTTCCGTATTTGAGATGTGGATATCTCCGAAACTCGACTTGATTCCATAAACCACCACTCCCACTCAATTATTAATAGATTTTCCCGACTGTACAATCCTCAGCTCCCAAAAATCTACCAACAACCCAACCGATGCTTTTTCACTCCTCCTTGAGAATGTCGCTCAAATCCCATTCCTCTTCCTCGAACTCGAATTCATCTATGTCAACAGCTTCGTCTATCTCTTCCAATTCCTCCAGCCCCTCTTCCAGTTTTTCTTCCTTCAGCTTTGGCTCTTTAACCTCAGATCTATCGGAAAATACTTCTGCTTCTTCAAGAACCACAGACACCGCCTTCTTAACCATCTCTACATACTCAGAGATGTTGGTGTTGTAAATCTCCTTAGCAAGCTTGTACTCTTCACCTTCTTCATTAACAATTCTCCTTATCCTATCGATCGTCTGCTTGGCTGTTTCAATAACCCAGTAGTCCCTCATCTTGGTGGTGGAGAGGTTTATCTCCTCGGGTCTCAGAGACAGAAACTTCGCTGTCTCTCCCTCAAAAATGTTTAGTTTAGCTGTGACGGAAACCATAGACGGAATATCAATTGTAGATAGTTTCTCAAGGGCGTCCGTTTGGTATCTTCCGACAAAAGCGTTGATGACACCGGTTGGATCGCTTATCCTGAGCTTCCAGAAATTGGAGTCGGGGCTTACCTCTTCCTTATCGAGCAGAACCCCCACCATAAAAACTCTGTTGCACTTCGCCCCAGTGGGAGTTATTACATACTTGGGAGACTTCTCTCCCCCCTCAGATTTAGAGAAGGTGGATCTTGAAAGTTCATAAGCGAAAACCCTTTTTGCAACCTCCCTTCTTTGAAGTTCCACACACACCACCTCATGAAATATCTAACGATTCTATTTCCTCCAGCACTCTCTTCGCTGACTCCACAACATCCTTCTCGAGGTAATCGATGTCATTAACAATGAAGTACCTGTTACCTCTCGATCCCCTGAGGACGAAGTAATTGCCGAGAAGCTTATTCTTCAGCTCCTCCAACACGGAATTTCTATCGAGGTTTTCTTCCGCAATCTTCTTTGCAGTAGNCAAATCAATTCCAGTTAGTTTTTTCAGATTCTCCTCATTGAGAATGATCTCGTAGTAGCTCTCCCCATCATCCACAACCCCTTTGACTCTGAGGTCGTCATAACCTTCTGTCTTACCGTGAACTATGCACACTCCCTTTTTCAAAACCCTGTTACATGTCTTGCACCTCTGTATTAGTCCGCTATTTTGCTGAATAGCTATCAAAGCTCCTTCAATCTCAATTTCCCTCGGTGGAAGAGAGATTTCCTCGTCTATCTCGATGATGTCGGAGTTTCTGTTCACATTAACCTGCATTCTACCTCTGAAGGAGTCTGTGACAACATTTTTGAATATGTAGCTTTTTCCCTCTTCAACCTCCCCTTTTTTGGATTTCTCCCATATAACGAACTTGATTATCCCGGTCTCATCACCAATCAAACCAACCTGCGAGACATTCGGGCTGTTCGCATCCCAGAGCTGTACAACCTTCACTTTCAAGCTAACCCACTCACCATCCCTGTTTATTTCAGATATCTTTCTGAAGGGGCTGTCACCATAAACAGTAGGAGCCAAATCCAGCTCCTTAGCCAAGTAATTCACAACCGTTCTGAGCGCCTCGTCTTCTGGAACCTTAAACTCGTATATCAGAAGCTTTAGCCTATCCGCAACATCCTTAGAACTTATTTCGTACCCTTCGAATTTAGAGAGTACTTTCCGAGTCAAAAAATCGATTCTGTCTTCTTTGTTCATCATCCATCACCCGTTTATACCACATATACTGTTGCTTGAATAAGCTTTTCCATTGCTATCGATGTTAAGGTTGATGGTGAGATGTTCGATATTAAACATTAGCTAACACAGAAAATATTTTCTTCATCCAACGAACTACTATTTGGGGATGAAATATGAGAAAAATGGCTGTTACCCTCCTACTGTTACTCGCAATCCTTCTTTTTGGGTGTGCAGAAAAGACCGTAGAGAAGGAAAATACAGGAGAGCCGAAAGATGTGAAGAAAGCGAGAGAAGACTTGATCATCAAATTAGACTTCAAAGAATTCCCAAGGAGATACACCTGTGACGGAGAGGATGTATCTCCCAAGATTACCGTAGAAAATGCCGAGGGAGAGAGCATCGCCATAATAATGGATGATCCAGACGCACCTTTCGAAACCTTCACCCATTGGCTAATCTGGAATGTTCCCATAACAGATGAGATACCGGAAAACATTCCCAAATCGGGAGTTGTAGAAGAAATTGGAGCAGTTCAAGGTAAAAATGGCTTTGGATATGTAGGGTATGGAGGTCCGTGTCCTNCTGAAGGCTCAAAGCACAGGTACTTCGTGAGAGTCTACGTTCTCGATATCCTTCTCGAATTAAAACCCGGTGCAAGCAGGAGTGATCTCGAAAATGCAATGAGAGGCCATATTCTGCAACAGAACTACACAATGGCGGAGTATAAAAGATGATGCCCAAAGATTTTTAATCAAAAATAATTAAGAATATAGCATGAAAAGAATTGCTCTTGTCGCTTGCAGAAGGGTTAGACAGCAGAATGTATGCCCAGCAGATGCGAGATGTCTGATTGCGATGGCACGAAGAGAGGGAGAGTTCGAGAGATACAAAGGAGAGTCCGCAAGCGTGGTAGGAATTGTGGAATGCGGAGATTGTCACGGTGAGAGAGCACCTCTTCACTTGAGCGTTCTGAAGGGCGTACTATCTCCTCTCGGAGAGAGCATTGATGCCATACACCTCGGTTCATGCATAACAAACTCGTGCAGACACAAAGAGGAGTTGATTAATTACATAAAACAAAAGGTTCAGGTAGAAGTAATAGATGGGGGTCACAAATACACTCCGCCAACAATTTTCTGAATCAATGAACTTTTTAATTTTTTACTTAGATTAGAGACATCAGCGGATATTTCTTCTCCTCATCCCACCTGAGAATCGCTCTAACCTCTTCCTCATCCACCCTCACTACAACCTCCGCGTAGAGCATTTCTCCTTCCAAAGATGTGTATCCAAACTCAGACATGGATTTTTTGAGTTTTTTTCTATCGATTCTTACTTTGGAGAAGGATACATACGGTTGGAGCTTCATACAACTCTCCATCACCCTTTCAACCAGTTCAACATTCTCCATGCTCACTGGAATCCCAATGAACTGGTGGAACAAAGCTCCAAGCTTTATTCCAGCCTCGAAACAAGCTTCCTCCCTTTTCTTCTTTCCAGCCATTTTCTCACCTCAATCGGAAAAGGACTTAAAAGATACAGAATTGTTAAACCCAGCATGATGTAGGCGGATTCATAAACGAAAAACACTGAAACCAAAACGATTCCCGCAAATATTAGCAACAACTTGTCCCTCACTTTCGGATATCTCAGATTGGAGATCATGAAAATCGATAGCACTACCGCCACACTCCCAACAACCCAAGCTTCAAAACCCAGATAGATCAGAAGGGCTAACACCAACCCGGAAGAAGTTATGGGAAACCCAACAAACTCATCCTTTATCTTAAGGACATTGAACCTTGCAAGCCTTATCATTCCGCATATAAGAAACAGCCCCGCAATCGAGTAGTAGATTCCACCGCTCGAGACCTTGATCAGCATCATGGATGGCAGTACACCAAAGGAAATTATATCCGCGAGCGAATCGAGGTCTTCTCCAAGCAAACTCAATTCAATTCTTGCTATCGCACCATCCACTCCATCCATTATCACAGACACGAAAAGAAAAAGTGCGGAATACCTTATGTCAAAGAAGACGAAATATATGCCAAGAAAACCAAAAAGAGCATTTAAAGCCGTGAATATGTCCGCAACACGGATATCATTCAACGCACCAAACATCAGTCCCACCGCTCAGAAATAAATTACCTCAATCATATAAAATTTTTCTGGATGTTTCAATCTGCACAACTTCCAGCAGTTATCTTCTTTCAGCGATTGTTTCCCCCGCTTTCACTTTTTCACCTTCTTTTCTAAGGATTCTGTAATTTTCCGGAATCTCCAGAACGACTCTGCTTCCAAACCTTATCATCCCTATCCTCTGCCCCTTTCTTACCCTCTCTCCCTCTTCAACATAGCACACAATTCTCCTTGCAAAAAAACCAGCAATCTGGGTTACGGTAAACTCCCCATCCTCCGAATGGATGATGATCTCATTTCTCTCGCTTAAAGAGCTTTTTTTAAATGCGGGAAGAAACTTTCCTTTCTTATATGTGATTTTTTTCACTGTTCCATCAACAGGAGATCTGTTCACATGGCAATCAAAGGGACTCATAAATATTTCGACTCTTCTATCATCCAAGTAATCGATTCTGCCGTCTGCTGGAGATACCACTCCCTCTCCTATCTCCCTCTCAGGGTCTCTGAAAAAATAGAGCGTGAAGAGGATGAGTGCGAGTACGACGAAAGAGAGTGGCTGATAAACAAGGAGTAAAATCAAAAATAGCACCAGTTCTGGAAGTGCTACATTGACAACACTCTTCTCTATCAAACTACCCACCCTCATCGCTTTATAATTTTGCTGTACCTTTCAACCATTGCATCCTTCAGATTAAAAATTAATTCTGCAAGCTCAGGGAGAACTCTGAATACCGCGAGCGATATTAGTATTAAAGCCAATGTCGCGAGGAACTTTGAGACCACATGGTGAGCAATGTAGAAGCTGTTCTCTCCAAACCAAGAATAACCATAACTTACGGTTACAAAAACATTTCTGAAGAGGTTGAGTATGTAGATTACGGGAACCGAAACAAAAAACGCAGTAACCTTCCTCTTGATGTCCGCTTTTATCCCGAGGGTTGCCCCTGCGAATAGAGCCATGCTCTCAATTCCGGTGCATGCAAGAATTATCTCAATATAATGAGAATTGAACTCTATGATTTTGCTCGAATACTTAGTAATTTCAAACCCCAAAAAATTCGCAAGGATTATTGTTGCATTTGCGGTTCTTACAATCAACCAATCACCAANCTCAGGAAATATCGCAAACGGAAAGTAAATCAAGCTCGCAAGAGCGGAAAATGCTGTAATCTCTATGAAAGTATCCTTATACCTTTCATCACTCAACACAGCATACCCGAGTAAAACGAAGAAGACAAACGCCAAAAAAACGATTACGGAGTTGTAGTAATCATGTATCTCCAGATAGTGTGGGAGTTTGGTTATCCACTCAACTCCAAAGAGGATCCATCCAACACCACCAACATACCTTATACCGGAGATAACAAATGTGAACATCAACGCTATGGATATCAAGATTAAAAAATCCATGAGCAAAAAACTTAATTCTGGTACTTAAACAATTCGTTATTTGTGTACGACTTGCACATTCATTCCGAGTATTCCGACGGAAATGCCAAGATAGAGGAGATAATAAAAAGGGCGAAAGAGAAAGGATTGAAGGCTATTGCAATAGCGGATCACTCCATCGAACATAGACTTGGACTGACCGAATCTAAAGCAAGAAAGAGACAGGCAGAGATAGAGAGGTTCTCCTCTAAATACGATATAGAGGTTCTCAGTGCCATAGAATGNGGAATCCTCCCAGATGGAGAGATAGCTCTTCCAGAGTTCAGGTTCGATCTGATACTGGTATCGATCCACACCCAGCTACACCCAGCCGAGTACTACGACAGAATTATGAAGTGCATCAAAAAACACCAAGTAGATGTTCTTGCCCACCTGCATTCAGAACTTTTCGGAAGTGTCAGCGAGATCCCGGAGTTGGACTTGGAGATAGTTGATCTGATCGAAGAGAACGAGATCGCTCTTGAAATAAATTCCCACCATATGGCTCCTCCAGACAACTTCTTAGAAATGTGCAGAGGAAAAAAGATTAAATACTCTGTGGGAAGTGATTCTCATATTCTAAACGAGATAGGAAAAACGGAAATCGCATGGAAGAAAGCTAAACTGTATCTGAACAAAGGGAAATTCATTTTAGGTGAATGAAATGGAGAAAAAATGCATTACTTTGACTGTTGATGCAATAATACCCTACAAAAGGGGAATAGTGCTGATAAAAAGACTAAACGATCCTTTTAAGGGAATGTACGCACTCCCCGGAGGTATTGTGGAGTACGGAGAGAGCGTTGAGACTGCTGTGCTGAGAGAGGTGAAAGAGGAGACAGGACTCGATGGGAAGATTTATAAGCTCGTAGGAGTATACTCTCAACCCTCCCGAGACCCAAGGGGTCATTTCGTATCTGTATGCTTCATCGTAATGGGAGATGGTGAACTCAAGGCGGGGAGTGATGCTAAGGAAGTCGGAGTGTTTCCCCTTGAAAACCTACCAAAACTTGCATTCGACCATGAAAAAATGATAGAATCCGCAAGAGGTGATTTAATTGGAATTCTGTCCAAAATGTAAGAGCCTTATGATTTACAACCAGAACAGAGCAATATGCAGAAAGTGTGGGTATGAGAAGGATCTCGAAGATGATAGAAGCATAGTTATTGTCTCAAAAACAAATAGAGAGGATGTTCCGGTAATAGAAGGGGAGAGCCTTAAAACCCTCCCAACAACCAACGCAATATGCCCGGAGTGCGGAAACAGAGAGGCTTACTGGTGGCTCAGACAGCTAAGATCCGCAGATGAAAGCGAAGTGAGGTTTTTCAGATGCACAAAATGCGGAAAAACTTGGAGAGAGTACGATTAAAATTACCCTGTTTCCACCGCTAAACTCTACCACACTCACACCCCACCCACTCTACCTTGTGAAACCACCAGATATTATAACTTTCAACGCATCCTCCACCTTTAGTTTGAGGTATATCACATCTTCCTCTGGTATCAGGATTACGAAACCCGAGGTTGGATTGGGGGATGTCGGCACAAAAACATTTATCAGCTTCTTACCGGTTTTTTCCCTTGCTTCTTCTATTATCGCTCCGGTTGTGAATCCAAGGGTGTAAATTCCNTTCCTCGGATACTCCACAAGCACGACCCCTTTAAGCTTCTCAGTCTCCGAGACAAGTATCGCCTTTGTAGCCTCTTTAACACCGACATATATCGTTCTTATGATTGGGATCTTTCTTAATTGTGCTTCAATCGCCTCAATTATCCTGCTACCGAGGGTAAACCTTCCAAGGAGTCCAAGAAAGAATATTAAAAGAACTATCACAAGCCAACCCATTCCCGGAATGTAGTAGCCGGACGGGGTTAGATAAGGATGGATTATGTCCTCTATATACCTGAAAACCCAGAATATGATGAAAAGAGTTGCTGAGATGGGTATGAAAATCAGCAGGCCCGTGATGAATATATTCTTTATCTCACTTTTTACCATAGGCTCAAATTGATCAGGGAGTATATCTTTTTTATGACTCTTCGGACTAACTTAAATCGTGTGCTTCATCGTGGTGTTCGCAACTCAGAAAAAGCTGGAAATAGCCACTAAAAAAATAGTTTAATTTTACTCATTATTGTTCAAACTTAAGCCACCTAACTACTTGATCTTCTCCAGTATTATAGCAGGACAGATCTTTTTAACCCCCTGAAGCCTCCCGATCTTCTCAGAGATTATTCTCGTTAGTTCGTCTCCATCTTTCGCCCAGATCTCAGCCATNATCATGTGATCCCCTGTTGTGATGAATACATTTCTCGTAAACTCCTCTTCTTTCAGCTTCTTAGCCACATCGAGGAATTTTTCGGGTTCGGTATCAATCCCAGTGAGGGAGACTATGTTGTATCCGAGCTTAGTGCTATCAACATCGATCGTGTATCTTTTTATAACACCTCTGCTCTCCAGATTCTTCACTCTCTTTCTCACCGCTGCTTCGGTAATATCCAACTCTTTCGCCATGTTGGTGTAGGATATCCTCGCATCCTCCATGAGCATCCTAATTATTTTCATGTCTTTTTCATCAAGACTTTTCATCATTTTTAACTATAACACTAAAGTATATAAAATTAACCTCAAAAATTGAAATAATACAAAAAAATTTAAGTAGTTCGAAAAAAAAAGTAAATATAATAAACTAACACGGTTAGAAAAAAGAAGACAGTGTCGCATCAAAGACTGGAGGGAGTTTCAAACATTGAACGAAAGGATGCCTGATAGTTTTAACCCCGCCATCTCTTTCTGAATTCTTCAACTCTCAGCCTTCTTATGATCTCGGGTATATCAATTCCAACTGGGCAAACATACTTACACTTCCCGCACAAGCATGAAATAAAGATGTCCTGATGCTCACCAACTATTTCATTCCACCCGATCCCCATGGGACCTCCATACACNGTTCCACCCCATAAGTTCCCCATAACCTGAAAAACCGGGCATTCAAGCTGACACCTTCCACACTTAACGCATGATAGCTGTTCAACAAACCTTGCAGAACTCCTTCCGTTGTCAATAAAAATGACATGCAACTCCTGTTCTTCCACTTTCTCATTTATGTTAATGTAAGCGGGAGGGAAAGTGCCGAAATAAGCGGACTGCACCAATATCGACTTCAATGCGAGGGTGTCATCGTGCAACAGCTTATCTATGCTAACAAGAGCGATGTACTTCTTTGGCAGGGTTGTAGAAAGTCTTATGTTACCTTCGTTCTCAACAAGAAAAATTCTACCGCTCTCTATCGAGAACGCATTGCACCCCGAGATCCCTACATCCGCTCTCAAAAATTTATCTCTCATGAACTTTCTAACTTCTTCCGCCAACTCCTCGGCGTTGCTTCCCCTTATCCCTATTTTCGCAAGTATTGTCCTCACCTGTTTTTCAGAATAGTGTATTGCGGGTATTATCATATGCATGGGTTTGTCCCCGGCGAGTTGAATGATCAACTCACCGAGATCGGTCTCCCACACCTCATTTCCTCCATCTATGAGGTGTTCTCTTAGTCCGATCTCCTCTGAAACCATTGATTTCGCTTTTACAACTATTTTTCCACTTCCAATAATATCTCCAACTATTTTTCTTGCAGACTCACCAGATTTGGCAAAGTATGCATGCACGGATGAGTTTCTCAACTTTTCAACCGCTCTATCCACCCAATAATCGTAGTTTTTGGCTATTTCAAGCTTGGAGTTCTTAACATCCATCGCATAATCAGCGAGGTACGGGTAGTTGGANAGGTTGAACTCAACAGCTTCATGCAGGTTTTTCCAAGACCTTAAAACCCCTTCACTTATCGCCTTCACCTTCGAGGCTACCTCTCGCTTGGCACTCCGCACTCCACATCACTCCGTGTCCCACCTCACACAAGCCTCATACTCCTCCAAGATGACTGTGAACTTCTTCGGTCCGTGCATCCCCACTATCAGCTTTCCCTCTATGTCCGCGGTTTTTGACGGGCTTGAGACCGCAAAAACAACATTTGACTTTCTCAAAGCGTGGAAGTATGCAGATATCGTATCTCTCTTTATATCATCCCTCTTGACGATCGCGATGTGATGCTCTACGAGTCCAGCCTTCCTCCTCTCCTCGAATCCTCCGAAGAACAGTATACCCGTGTCTTCTGCAACGCTTAACGCCCTACTTACCAGACAATCCAGCCGGTTGAAGAATGTCTCAGCATCTTTTTCCGGATTTTTCGACACAACAACCTCAACACCATTTCTTCTGAGAGAGGAGATCAATCTATCCATTCAAACACCTCCTCAGAACCGTTGAAATATCTGTAACTTCTCCTCCCGCCTTTCTCAGATTCGACATACAAATTGGGCACATTGTCAGTATCTTTCCATTAAACTCCGAAACTCTGATTCTCGCGATCTCCCTCGAAAGAGATGGAGCAATGGACTCAATAGGTCCTCCACAGCATGAAGTTAGATCTTTCGAATTCCTGACATCTATGTAGCTCACTCCAACCTTTTTAAGAACNCTTCTAAGCAAACGGGAGATATCNAGATATCTTCCATAGTAACAAGGATCATGAATATAAAAGCTCGAAGATNTGGCTTTTTTGATGTGGGCTTCATCGAGTTCAACCTTATTCTCCGCCAAGAGTTCGAGGTAGCTTTTAACCTTGAACCTCCCTCCCCCATACTTTGGATACAGAACCTTCAGAGCAAATGTGGTGTGAGGGTCGATCGTAACTATCTTCTCCACATTCGCTTTTTCAAGCCTTTCAGCCACTAAACCTGCATGCTTCTCAAAGCCTTCCTCATCACCGAACTCATACAAAATCACACCGCTGTAGAAATCGAGATCCGGAGAATAATATACACGATTGTGCAGAAGAGTGTAGATGTCCCTTAAAATTTTCCGGGATTCGTTCAGCGATTTTCTCAGCAGTGGTTTAAGGAAACCCAGATACATCCCACTCAACCTTTCCATAACCACCTTTGATCTCAAGAATTTAAACCTCTTTTCCGTTAGCAGTTCAATAAAAGGGGTGAGTTGATAGAGTTTTCCGGTAAAATACAGCCACTCACCCTCAGTTTTGTACTCACCCCAGTCCAACTCAGGGGTGTTGAGGGGTTTGGAGAACCTCTCCATATTCTTCGAGATTAGCCCTGCAACGAACAACGGATCCATTTATAGCTATTTTGAGGGCTTACGATAAAACTCTTTTGTTGAAGACTTTTGCTGGAATTAATTCCAGCCAGATTGCGACTCAGTAAAAGGACGGGGAAAAGTTAAAAAATACTGGCGGATTCTAATCATCATGGAGCACTCAGATGAAATAGCGGATGCGTGCTGTACAATCGACGCTAAGAAGGATAAAAGCTCCGCGGTGATAACATGGATTGGCAGGAGAAAGTTTGTTGGTACAGCAAGAGAGCATTCGGTTATCGTGGATCAAAGATTACATGAGAAAGGAGAAAACACTGGATTCAAACCAACAGAACTTCTTCTGATCGCCATAGGTAGTTGCTTAGGAACCACATTGCTATCGATGGCGGAGATCAGGGAAAAGAAGATAGATAATCTCGAAATTAATGTTGAGATAGAGAGAAACACGGAAGGTGAGACCGAGTGGCTCTTCAACATAAGTGTTGAAATTGAGGGAGATTTCGATAAGAAGGAGAGAGAGGAATTCGTGAGGTCTGCAGAGGAGATATGCAAGATCTCTGGAATCGTTAGAAACCCCTCAGAGATTAGAATTTCCGTTAGATAATTTTTCAGAGTGCTTCTTAGTGTGTTTTAGAGTGTGCCCTCTTCAACTATCTTCTTCACCAAGGATACCGCCTCATCAATCTGCTGAAACTCTGTAAACCCGACCACTATTGCATGACAGTAATTCAGTGCAAACGGAAAGCCCTTGTATGGGTTGATCCTTCCTCCCGCAAGAGTCTTCATCCCGATAATGTATTTATCGTTCCTCCTCGCATGCTCTATCGCAATTAGTGTGGAATCAAATGAGGGTTCCATGTACAAACCGAGCGGATTTACCGGAACCATGTAAGCTCTTACCGCTTCGAGCTTTTCCACCTCCAAAATGGTTGTACCGGGCTTGTGAGTTGCTATTCCCGGTACCATTCCCAGATCATTGCATGCCTTTGAAAAATCTTTAATCTCATCCTCATTCAACATATCCGATCTCGAACCATGCAGAAAAACAATCATCGGATCGAGATTTGCAATCAGTTCAAGCTCATTCTTTGATTCCACTGTAGCAATAACATTTATGCTTCTTATTTCTGTTGCAATTTCCATAGCCTCAAGAATTGGTGGATGAGGGCTTATATGAATACATGGATAGCACTTGGTNGAGAAATAAACAAAGAACTGGGACATGAGTGACGGATTGAGATAGAACCTCCTATAATAGCTCTCAGCCTTGGAACCAAACTGCCCTGCACCTATGAACGGCGAGGTGCCGTGAATGAGGATGGGCAACTCCTTGCCATNCATTTTAATTATTGGGATCATCCAAATCACTTTGCTCTCAAAGGATATAATTTTTTGGTTAATCGAGTGTATTTTTCGAGAAACGGGGTTGTAGTAATTACAGAGCTGAATATAAAAGAATCCGTATAAGCTACCAACCGGGAAAAACAATATCTGGTCCGCATCAGCTAATCGGGTGAGTGAGATATCGCAGAGTCCTTGAAAATCGAATTCAAATAAACTCAATATCTCATCTCGCAAACAGATAACCTTATCTTTCCCAATGTCAAAACTTGAGTGATGGGGTCTGAGAAAACGGGAAAAGCTGAGAGAACCCATACAGAGAGCAGAAAGTCCATCAGCNAAAACTTAATTTTCGACGGTAACNTTGAGTTCACCAAACCGTGCAAAATAAAAGGGTTCGTTCAGGCTGATGGCTTCATCAAAGGGGTGACGATTGAGGCTGAGGGGTTTATAAGAGCCAATTCATTCATCGAAACTACAAAACACCTGAGAAGTGCCAGCTACATCAAAGGAGAGGTCGTAAAAGCCGGTGGGTACATCAAAGCCATGAGCATAATAGCTGACGGAACCGTTTCCGCAGGTTGGTCGATAACCGCGGGAAAGATTTACGCGGGCTCGATAAAGGTTGATAAAGCGATTATTGCGGATGAGATACACTCAAAGGGAGATGTTGTTTCCTCAACTTCCAGCATAAAAGCCAAAACGATTAACGCACTCGGAACCGTAAATGCAAAAAAGGAAGTTTCCGCAGACGATATTTTCGCTGGAGCTATCATAGCCAAGAGAATTAAATGTAAGAACATAAGATCATCCAAGATCGTCGAAAGGTAACTACCCTTTATGCCGACACATTCAGCTTCCCTATCAATTCACAAAAAGGGAAAACAATATTTAAAGTCAAACAAATACTCCCTTTGATGAGATCGGGAAAAATTCTTTTCATTGTGATAGATGGCATCTCTGACAGACCAATAAACGGAAAGACCCCTCTTGATTCCGCAAAAACTCCCAATCTAGACTACTTCGCCAAAATTGGAATTAACGGAATAATGGACACGATTTCCCCNGGAGTAAGACCGGGAAGCGATACATCCCACTTAGCCTTATTCGGATACGATCCGTTCAAATGCTACTCTGGAAGGGGTCCGATTGAGGCATCAGGTGCAGGAATTGAGCTTAAACCCGGTGATTTGGCTTTCAGAGTGAATTTCGGCACGGTAGAGGGGAGCTCCGATAGTGTTTTTGAGAAGACTGTTGTAGATAGAAGAGCGGGCAGAATCAGTGAAACCGATGAACTCGTGAAAGCGGTGAATGAGATCAGCCTAAGAGATTTTGGCATGGATTTCATCTTCAAGCGGGGTAGCGGTCATAGAGGGGCAATAGTTTTCAGAGGAGAGAAGGTTTCCGAAAGAGTTACCGGAACAGACCCGAAGGTCATCGGAGAGAATGTAAAAAAATCCAAACCCCTTGATGATAGTGATGAGTCCAAGATTACAGCCCAAGCAATAAACTATTTCATGGAGGAGGCGCACAGAATACTAGATAGCCATCCAATAAACATCCAAAGACAGAAAAAGGGACTCCTGAAGGGAAATGTGCTACTGCTTAGAGGTGCTGGTGTTGTCAGNAAGATCGATCCTTTTGAGGAGAGGTACGGATTGAAACTTGCGTTCATAACCGGAACAACCCTCATAAAAGGGATCGGGAAGTTTATCGGAGCGGATGTCTTGGAGGTTGAAGGTGTTACGGGGAACAAGAATACCAACCTGAAGGCAAAATTCGAGAGAGCCATCGACGCTCTCGAGAAATACGATGTGGTTCTTGTTCACATAAAAGCTCCTGACGAACTCGGACATGACGGAGATTTCGAAGGAAAGAAGAAGTTCATTGAGAAACTAGACCATGAAATGGAAGTTTTTAAGGATCTGGATTTCTCCAAAACATGCCTGATAGTAACCGCTGACCACTCCACCCCAATAACAGTAAAAGACCACACTGCAGACCCTGTGCCTGTTACAATTGTTTTTGATGGAGTTAGAGTGGATGATGTTGAAGAATTCTCAGAACTAAAAGCATATAAAGGAGGATTGTGTAGAATTAAAGGAAAGGATTTGTTAAATATCGCACTTGATCTCACCAACAACACCAAAAAATTTGGGGCATAGGTGGGGTGGATGGAAGAGGTTGAAGAGATCGAAATGGAAGAGGATGAGGAAGTAGAACTCGAATTTAATCGATTTGTAATACCGCCAAATACGAGATTCGATGAAAGAACAATCGTAACGGAAAACGATATAATAATCGGGGCGGGGTGCAAGATAGGATACGGTCTAATTGGCAGGAAGATAATAGTAGGCGAGAGGACGACGATTGACGGAAATATAACAGGAGAGGAGGTTAGGCTCGATTCTTGGACTACAGTTAACGGTGATGTCGTTAGCAAAAGAGATGCTTTTATCGGTGAATTCACAACAATTAACGGAAGATTGACTGTTTTCGGCGATTTGGAGATAGGAAGAAATGTAAGAATCAAAGGTGGCTTCGAGGCAAAAGGGTTAATAACAATCCAAGACCCGTTACCGGTTTTGATGTTCCTTTTCCTGTACATACTGGAGCTTTTACGCCTTGGAAGGCTTGAAGAGGTGGAAAAACTCATGCCTACTGAAGAGTTCAAGAACCCGCTGATTATTCCTGATAACTCAAAAGCAGATTTGGAGTTCGTTGAAACCAACAAGGAATTCATCGCAATAGGTAGCAAGATTCTTGGTAATGTGAGGTGTAAGAGCTTTAAAGCTGAGGGTTGCGAGATTTTCGGTAGTATAAGAACAGGGGATGTTGTTCTTGATGCATCGAGAGTTCATGGAGCTATTGAGGGGAGGGAGATATACTTGGTTAACGGTACCGAAGTTTTTGGATCAATGAACGGAGAAAAAATACTGATGGAAGACTCATGCAAAGTCGAGGCATCAATAATAGGCAAGAAAGGTGTATGGATAAAAAGCTCCGTTGATATTCCGGAAAGACTCTCCATTCCCGTGGACATAAAAGCTGAGGAGATCGTAAACGATCTCGTTGAGATACCTGAAGAAAATCCTGAAGAAAGCAAAAAATTAGAGGAAACCAAGAAGGATGCAGAAAAAGAGGGAAANGGATCAGATAAAGCAGAAGAAGATAAAAAGAAAGAAGTAAAGGAGCTGAAAGCTAAAGAAGAACCCAAGAAAGAGGAAAAACCGGAAAATGTAGTGGAACAGAAACCAGAGAATTCTCAAATAGATATGGATAAGGATGCAAGATCCAAAACAGAGAAGAAACGGAGTAGAAAGAAGAAGAGTCAATAAGGTAGATGAAGATGCTTGAATGGAACTCCAACAAACTGAAGAAGATGTTTCCGAACCTCGTTCATGAGATCGATCCTGTTATACCTACTATTTTTGATCATTTCGAGAGGTGCAGGAACGAGGATGAGGCAATCGAGATAATAGATTTTTACGAAAGAAAGGAAGAAATCTCCTCTGAAATGGCAAATCACCTGAGAAAAAACATAAAAAAGTTTAAAGGACTCTTCGGGAATAGAAAGGTCGGAGATTACGAAAGAAGGGGGAAGATGAACAGATGATAGAGATAGGTATTGCGGGTAAGCCAAACGCGGGAAAATCAACCTTCTTCAAATCAGCAACAATGGTGGATGTAGACATTGCCAACTACCCCTTCACAACCATAGAACCGAATATAGGGGTGGGTTATGTTAGAACGGAGTGTGTGTGTAAAGAACTGGGAGTCGAATGTAAGGAGTGCGTTGATGGGAGGAGATACATACCTATAAAGCTCATCGATGTTGCGGGACTCGTTCCAGAAGCCCATAAAGGAAGGGGACTCGGAAACGAATTCCTCGATAATCTAAGACAGAGCGAAGGGGTGATACATGTTGTAGATGCATCTGGATCCACAGATGCGGAAGGAAATGAGATAGGAATAGGGGAAAGAGACCCGGTGGATGATGTGAAGTTTCTGTACGAGGAGCTTGACATGTGGATCTTCAACATCCTAAGAAGGAACTGGGACAGAATTATCAGGAGAATAAGCATGGAGAAGATTCACCCATATAAGCTCATCACCGAACAACTCGCAGGACTCGGATTCAACGAACCGCATGTAAAGGAGGCGATTAGAGCGGTAGGAGATGTTAAAGAGTTTGGAGATNATGAGCTACTGAAATTCGCAAAAGAGCTGAGAAAGAGAAGAATGAAGATGATTATATGTGCCAACAAGGTTGATAAAGCTCCTCCCGAACTCGTTAAAAAATTGATGAATTTGAGCGAGATCGTTGTCCCAGCCTCCGCGGAAGTGGAACTCACTTTAAGAACCGCAAGCAAGAACGGATACATAAAGTACTATCCGGGTGATACGGATTTCGAAATAATCAGAGAGCTTAACGAGAAGCAAAAAAAAGCTCTCGAAAAAATAAGAGAGATCTTGAGGAAATACAACGGCACTGGGGTTCAAACAGCTCTGAACAAAGTTGTTTTTGATGTTCTCGACTACATAGTGGTTTATCCTGTGGAAGACGAGAACAAATACACCGACACGAAAGGGAATGTTCTTCCTGATGCCATGCTCGTCAAGAAAGGAACTACCGCAAAGGAACTCGCATTCCTAATCCACACAGACATAGGTAAGAACTTTATCCACGCAATAGATGCGAGAAGAAAAATGAGGATCTCTGACGACTACGAACTAAAACACAATGATGTGATAAAAATAGTGTCCTCCGCATGATCCTACCCTCAATTATATTCCATTCAATCTACCACACCTTTTTACCGCTTTGAGATTGTACCTTCCCTGCTTCTAATCCCCAAAAGCTATAAGTGGTGCAATTGCTATTCTCTTTCCACCAAGCTCTCTAATTTTCGGNTTTAGGAATTTTACCCTTGCTTTATCAAGGATTATGTGTATCGCTACACCGCCTTTCGCCAATTTAGATACCGTTGGATCAAAGCCTTCTCTCGTAAGAAAATCGATAATGTTCGGTATATCCATCTCATCAGGAACATTAAACATCAGACTTATGAGATTCTTAGAATCTATAACCTCTTTTATGTCAGTTATCAGATTTTCCATGANTTTTCTTTTTTCTGGATTCTCATACGATTTTCGGTTCGCAATAAAAACGGAGTAAACAGGATCCCTAACAACATCAATAATCCTGCATCCGTTTTCCCTTAGAGTAGTTCCGAACTCCGTAATCTCCAGTATAAGGTCTGCTTCTGGGTCTGGAGGAAGGATAGATGCTTCCGTTTTCCCTATGGGGTCAAAAACAACCGCATTCAGTCCCTTCTCCTCACAATACTTCTTGGCTATTTCCGGAAACTCGGAAGCGAACATCAGCTCCTTACCCTCGGAAACCTCCTTCAGATCATCAATAGTCCTGACATCGGGATACATCTCCTCTGAGACCGCGATAACAAGCTTAGTTGGTCTGAAAGGAAGTCTCTCTACAACAACCACTCTTTCTTCAAGCTTTTCGTACCTCAAAATTGAGTTTTCGAGAATGTCCTCTCCTGTAAAACCTCCATCTCCTCTTCCCCTCATCACATAGAAGGGCATTATTTGAGGTCTAACCTGCTTAAAAATAAAGTTTGGATGATCTACACTAATGTGATAACCTCTTTCGCTCTTCTTAAGCTTGTATCCTGCTCCAACCATTGCATCCCAAATTGGTTTCTCCAGATGACCATCGGGAAAGTATATCTTCACCATTATGTCCATCCCTATATCAAATCTTGACNCTTTTTAAAACATTTTTGCTGTTCTTAACTCTTGATCCCAGTCCTTTCGTAAACCCGGTATCTCACGACAAATCCATCCTCTACTTCCTCATAACCCTCTATTTTCGCGTCAACATCTTGATCCTGAATCAAGTCCTCAAAATAGTCGTAAACTCCACAACTCCTACAGAAAGATCCGGTAAACTTTACCAACGCAATTTCACCCTCGGATCTGACGAACTCCGCCTTCGCCTCCGGTGATCTGAACTCGTTAAACCTATCTATCGATTCTTTAAGCCTTAAAAGCTCCGTATACTCAACATCTATGCTGTATCCCTTTTTTTCAATTCTTCTTTTGATGTAGGGACACGATACCTTAATTTTGTCAAAATCCTTTATGTGCTCGAGTGTCTTGTCAACAATTTTACTCGCATAACCTTTTCCCGTTTCNCCTTTAGCGGTATGGGTAGATAAAAGATTAATCTCTCCATTTTTCTTGGAAAAGACTATCCACGAGACCTCTTTTCCATCCACTACCAACACGAATCTATCCAGCCTTACCTCAAACCTAATTTCCATGAGACAAATTTCAGGATTAAAAAATGATATAATTTTCCGTGCTGCTTTTTTATGTTGCCATTAACTCATTAGCTCATGTCGCTCGAAGACTGATCTGGATTGAGTTTTAAGCCTACTGAGTCTTTTCAAGTTCCTTGTCTATCCTGCTGAAATACACCTCAGGCGGATTGTACCCTTCTATCTTTATTCCGTTCACGAATATAGTTGGAGTTCCTGTTACTCCAGCCTTAATCCCATCGAGATAGTCCTTCTTCACCTCTTCAGCGTATTTTTCCGAGAGTAAGCACGCTCTGAACTCTTCAACATTCAAACCGATCTCTTCAGCATAGTCATAGAGGAAACTGCTGTTTTTGTTCACATCACCCTTAATCCACTCGCTCTGTCTTTCAAACAGCAGGTCATGGTACTCCCAGTACTTCCCCTGCTCCCCAGCACAGTTACTTGCGGATGCGGTCACTATGGAAATGTTGTCGTGAACTGGATAATCCCTATAAACTAACTTGATCTTGTCTCCGTATCTCTCAAGGATTTTTGGAATTACCTCTTTTTCAAGCTTCGCACAGTAAGGACATGCAAAATCCGAAAATTCAACCAACACAACCCTTGCATTTTCCGATCCTTTATACGGATCGTCATCTGCACTAACCTCCNCCCTCGGTGGCTCGGAGATGTTTATAAGATCCAAAACGAGTTCTTTACCGTCTTCACTCACCAAAATTGATGCGTTTCCAACTCTGGTGTCCCCGCTATAGATTTCAATTTTGACTTTGTAGTAGTTGGAGGCTTTTGCGTCAACAACTTTGGTCGTCAGTCCGGGCCTTATCATGTAATCATTAATGTAATCCACCGCATAATCAACAACATCATAATTAACCTTAATCTGGGACTTTAGTTTAGATCCAGTTTGAGACTCCTGAAAACACCCCTCTATATCCTGTGGCTGTGATATCAGGTATCCTGCTGTGAAACCAACAACAATTCCTACGATGACACCAACCGCAATTAGCAAATTTTTATCCATGGATTAGAAATCTGTGCGATGTATAAATAAGTTCTGCTTGTTCAGCTTCAGCAATTCTGTCGTTAGCACAGCATTAAGTTGAATCTAAATACAGCATATCACATCCGTTCCAATTTTTGAATTTAAAATATTAAATTTCCTCATAACTAATTGACAGTATAATGCTGTGGATTTAATGTTGCTCGGTCCTAGAAGTGATGTNGGTATAAATACCACTATTATAGACCTTACCACAAACCCTCCAAAACTTGTGAGAGAAGGGCCAGTTCGATTTGAGGAGCTAAGGAGTATATTACCAAAGTTATGCGGGTGACCAGAATGGGAATGACAATAGCGGAAAAGATACTTGCACATGCAAGCAGAAGAGAGGAAGTAAAGCCAAACGAAATAGTAGTCGTTAGTCCAGACCTCGTGATGAGCAATGATGCGACAACACACATAACAATTGACATATTCAGAAAAATGGGAGGAGTAAAGGTGAAAAGCCCCGATAAAATTGTGTTCGTCGTAGATCACAATGTTCCTTCAAATTCCGTTCAAACAGCGGAAGTTCATAAAAAGATGAGGGAGTTCGCCAAATACAACAGCATAAAGCTGTACGATGGAGAGGGTGTTTGCCATCAACTTCTCATAGAGCATCATGCTGTACCGGGGACTGTTATTGTCGGAGCAGATTCACACACCTGTACTTTGGGAGCCTTAGGAGCATTTGCCACTGGCATAGGCTCGACGGACATGGCAGCAATATGGGTGAGAGATAAAATCTGGCTGAAGGTTCCTCAGACACTAAAATTTGAGATAAACGGAAAATTACCAGATGGTGTTTATGCGAAGGACTTGATTCTAAAAATCATAGGAGATATAGGGGCAGACGGAGCAACCTACAAGGCTATGGAGTTCTCTGGATCCACGGTAAAAGAGATGTCGA
Source organism: Archaeoglobus sp. JdFR-32 (assembly GCA_002010195.1). GTDB lineage: Archaea > Halobacteriota > Archaeoglobi > Archaeoglobales > Archaeoglobaceae > Archaeoglobus_A. The sequence goes on along the minus strand of MTMT01000071.1, from coordinate 40 downwards.
TGGATAGTAGGTTCACGTTGTGCAACATGGCGGTTGAAGC
>MTMT01000021.1 GCA_002010195.1 Archaeoglobus sp. JdFR-32 | reverse complement strand
CTCAAAGAGATGTGTGAAAATTTAGAGAAGTTGTTTCAAGTTGCATGTAAACATCTGTATCAAAAAGTCCGATTATTTTTGAAGATTCTCTTGGAAAACTTAAGAAAATGTCCCATTAATCACAGTACTTTGCAAAACCTATTAAATCATAAACCTTAAGATTGATTTATGTTCACACCTCACTCCGTAGCCCGTAAATTCACTAAAAATAATCCCTATCTTCTTGTTCTCGGAATTCTCTTTAGCATCACAGCATTCGACACCTTACTACTCGGATTTGCAATTCCAGAGCTAATTTCAAAATATAACTTTTCCCGTGGTGAAGCGGGTTTGCTTGGCACAAGTCTAATGCTCGGTGTTGGTATCGGAGCACTAATATTTGGGGCTATATCTGACCTGATTGGTAGAAAAAAAGTGATATACATATCTGTAGCTACTTTTTCTGTTTTTACCNGGTTTCTATCCGGGCTTATGTCTCTAACGGACATTTACATACAACTATTGATCTTGCTATTTGTTTCCGGGTTGGGGCTTGGTGGTAGTTTAACAATGACGATCGCAAGTTTACCTGATTTAACCGCACTATATCCAAATAATCCAGCAAAACACATACTCGACAAGAACATGTGTTATCTCGAATCCTTCTGGGGTGTAGGAGCTTTGCTCTTGGTTTCATCATTTTACCTTCTGAGAGATTTTTCTGTGGAATATTTATTCATACTCGGTTCAGTACCGATATTTAGCCTACCGCTTTTTACGACCCTTCCAGATATTAAACAGCAAAAAAGCAGTATATCCGGGAATGTTCTCACACTCTTGCACGACTACGGAAAGATAACAGTAGTAGTTTGGGCTATTTGGTTTTGCGGGATATACACATACTACGGAGTGTTTATGTGGCTACCTGATGTCGTTACCTCTTCAAGCTACGATGTTGTCTTTCTCATCCCGATATACGGTGTCCAGATACTCTCACCTCTTCTTCTATCTTTCATAGTCAAAGAAGGTAACACGGAAAAGCTCCTTTTCATCTACTCGCTATTTGCGGGATTCGCTACACTCATCTTCATTCTCTCCAAGGATGTTGCTTTGGCTACCACCAGCATGTTCGTAATCTCTTTTTTCAGCATCGGAGGTTGGGTTCTGTTGATCCTCCTAACTCAAAAGAGGTATCCCACAAGGATTAGAGGGTTAGCTATCGGTTCCTCCGCGAGTGTGGGAAGAGNGGGAGGAATACTAGCACCATACCTTACAGGCTACTTTATCGATCTGTTCAACACATACATAATCCCCTTCGCAGTGTTTGCGGGATTATTCTTCACGATGGCACTTCTTTCCTTGATGGCGAAGACTATAAAGTAGAGGACGAGAAAGGGGTTTATGCTATACATGAGAGATGTTATATCTTTCACTTAATCGACACAACGGGAACTTCGGAGTTCAGAATTATTTTCTGTGGAACGCTACCAAATATGAGCTTCCCTGCAGGGCTTCTTCTTTTAACACCCACTACGACCAAACTTGGCTTGATCTCAGAAATGAATTCGAGTATGTCTTCTCCCGGATCTTTACCCCTCACAAGAAGGTGGGTTTCAACTTCCACCCCACTACTCTTAGCCTTTTCCTCAGCCCACTTGAGAAGAGTCTCTCCCTCCTCTATCTCCTCTCTCGTTGTCTTATCTCCTCCATACAGAGAGTGTACGACGATTAGCTTTTCGCTTCTCAATTTTGCTTCCTCAACAGCAAAATCCATTATTCTCGTTCTTCTTTCCGAGGTGCTTAAAGCGACGAGAATCGTCATAAAAATCACTTTTCATTTATCTGATTTATATGTTTCTCCCCTTCAGATGTGTGCTGATTTAAAACCGTTGTTGCTCGGATGCGTGCCCCCACCTTCAATCAAAAGCGGTTAACGGAAAGAACTCAGTGATGTTCATCAACACCGAATTTTTGTGGATTATGTTATAATTTCTAACCATAACCACACTCTTATCTTTAAACAGATTTAGATCTCCGTTAAATTTCAAATGCACCTCATCCGAACTGCAGATCTTCATCCAAGCAATTTCTCTCCTAACCTCAAGTTTATGACTTCGTATTATCCTGCCAATCGGTATGTCCGCTTTCATTAAATCCTCTCTAAACTCCGGACTTAATCTCTTCACGGGTGAAAGAGATAGAGCTTTGGCATACAGCTTATTGTTCGAGAGAATATCAACAACCCTAAGATTAACCATATCATCCTCCTTCACATCAAGGATGTTCGCTATTGTTCTACCAGCTTTAATTATCCTCTGGATTTCGGTTTTAATTTCGACTTTCCTGTTCGTGTAAGCTTCGATTACCCTCGTAACTGAGCCATCGGTGGTAAGAATTACTCTGTGAATCGGCTTTACCTTGATCTTANTTTTCTCCATTATCTCTCTCGCTTTTTCGGAGATGTTTATCTCTACCGTAGCTTCACTTTCAGAGNCCATGTCCTCTAACCTCCCAAGTCTCCCTTGAAACTATAGGTCTTCCCATTTCAACTCCTTTACCGGTTTTCCGTTCTTAGTTTCGGGAGCTAAAAAGTCTATAAACTTTTCTAAATCAATCCCGTAGATTTTAAATTTGATAACCAAGGGGGAGAGGATCGTATCTTCTTCCACAAAATTTATTCTCGATACCGTCGCGGTTTGTTTGTTCAAAAGCAGTGTGATTTTATTCCCAGATACACCGTTAATTAACTCGAATCTTGCGGTATCAAGGATTCTCTGTCTTCTCAAAAGCTCTCTGAATGTATCTATCTTCTCGGATTTTCCTTTTATAATCCCATAACCGTTTTTATCAACCACCGTTAATTCTGCATCCGGAAATAGGTTTTTGATTGCAGATTTTACCTTCTCTTCATCCTCCGTTGGATGTACCTTCGCCTCTATCTCCACCTCTACCCTTTTCGTGAACCGTCCGAATATCTCTCTTATCTTATCCTTGAATGAGTTTATATCCGAGTTATTCTCCACTATCAGGTTCGCCCTATCAAAAGCCTCCCTCAAACCCCAAGATTCTTCCCTTTCATCTCTTCTCCTCAACTCCTCTTCCGTCCTTATATCATCACCTCTCCTCCTCTTCAACGCTCTTCGAAACCTGTTATCAAATGCTGAATCAATTGCAATCAAAATGAAGTCCTCTCCAAACTCTTTTTTAAACCTCAAAACCTCATCAATCCCCCTTATTCCATCTATAACAACGAGGTTCGACCTTAATTTTATAATTTCCGGAATGCACCTCTTCGCTATGGCATCCATCCCTTCCTTTTCCCTCAATTCGCTGGCAANCCTTCCCGTATTCTCATCTGACAAATCTAGCCCTCTTCTCTCAACCTCTTTTCTTACAACATCCCCCATCACCACAACAGGGATCCCCAACTCCCTTGCGATGGATGTTGCTGTGCTTTTTCCGCTAAGGGGATAGCCAACAAAAGCTATGAGCTTCATGAAATTAGTTGTAGGGAAATGTTAAAAACANTTCCGAAAGTGATNGANGGGGCTACAGACTGCACTCAAACAACTCCAGACCGAGCATGAAATAACCCACAACCACGGAAAAACCACCAAAAAATATCAAACAACGAAAAAAGGATTATAAACTTGATGACACCAGTAGTAAAGGATGTTCAAAGATGCTGTCAAAAAGGGGAAAGGATTCACAATCATTGAGGTAAATGTAANACCCTCCGCAAAAAAAACTCAAATTCCATCTGGATACAACGAGTGGAGAAAAGCAATAGAGATAAGGATAAAGAGCCAAGCAAAGGAAGGAAAAGCCAACAGAGAAATAATAAAGGAAATGAAAAGGATTTTCCAATCCGAGGTTGAGATAATAAAAGGTGAGAGGAGTAATCAAAAAACCCTACGAGTTCTTAGAGATTACGAAAGCGTCATAAAGATATTAGAAGAAAAATTTAGAAGACTATGAGGGCAAAAATAAATAGGGAGGACTTCAAAAAACTATTAAACCTGCTAAACGAGTTAATCTTAGCTTCTGAATCTGGATCGNTAATCATCGTGGAAGGCAGAGGAGACGAAGAGGCCTTAAGAAATATTGGCATCAGAGGAAGAATCTCAATGGCATCCACGATGAGTGATGCGGACATAATCGATTCCTTGCTCGAATGGGGGTACGGAGAAAGCAATCCAGCGAACGATGTAGGTGAACCCAAAGANGTGATCATCCTAACCGACTGGGACAAAGAAGGAAAGCTGATGGAAAGAAACCTAAACAAGAAGCTAAAAGCATTTGGATTCAGAGTAAATGTCGAATTCAGGAAGAAACTATTTAATATAGTCGGAAGAGATGTTAAAACCGTTGAAGATTTGCCGAAGTTCATAGAAAGCTTTGAAAAATGGTGATACTTTGAAAAGAGACTTGTTTTTACTATACATAGCTGGTTTCTGCGGATACGCTTCATCAAGCATGGTTTTCCCAATAATCGCTCCTTACTCCATAGAACTCGGTGCAAACAACACAGTAGCTGGGATAATTTCCGGTGGGTTCGCTCTCGTTACCTTTCTAACAATGGTGCCTTTAGGAATCGTAGCGGATAGAGTGGGGAGGTTTAAGGTTACCCTCTTCGGGATGGTGTTCTTCATTGTTGCACCAGTGCTGTACATCCTCTCAACAAACTACATACAGCTCCTCCTCGCCAGATTCGTCCATGGATTCGGTATAGCTCTTTTCGTTCCTGCGTTGAACGCGATCGTAATTGATCTATCGCCCGAAACCAGAAAGGGAGAGGCTCTCGGATGGATTGCAACATTTACAATGCTCGGCTATTCAGCCGGACCCTTATTAGGTGGAGTTACCGCAGATGTCTATGGTACAATTAGCGTTTTTTACTTCTCCATACTTGTCTCCGTGATCGCAATACTACTGCTCTCCCCAGTAAAATACAGGGGTGTGAGGGCTGAGAGGTTCAGAATGGTGGAACTTAACAGAAAAGTCTTTGGAGCTATGTCTACTCCATTCTTAGCAACCGTAGGCAGTTCAGCAATAGCAATATACACCATACCATTGTATCTTCCGGAATTTAACATTGATACGAGTTTTGTTGGTTTATTGGTTTTTGCTCTGTTTTTCATTTCCGCTGTTGTGAGGGTTCCAGCAGGAATTCTCTCGGATGTCGTCGGAAGGTTTCCCGTGATACTAATCGGGTTGACAGTGCAGTTCGTTGGGATTCTAATGTTCTTCTTGAACGATGTTCCTTTCTTCGTTTTCGGTACAATCTTATCCGGAATGGGAATGGGTCTTGCAAATCCAGCAGGGTTTGCTCTCATCTCAGACATGGTGCCTCCAGATCAAAGAGGTTTTGCCATGGGCATTTCGAGTGCGTCTCTTCAACTGGGTGTTTTTACCGGTCCAACAGTCATGGGGTTGCTCGTGGACTTGTACAGCTTTAGTTTTGCCTTTCTCGCCATGGCTACGATAATCTTGCTATCCTCCATCGGTCTGATTTTTTTGATAGGGAGATCGATCTTTGATAGAAGGGGTTAACAAAAACCACTGCCAGCAGGCCATAAAAACCCTTAACCATAAAAGATAATAACAACTCGAATTTAGAAACACAGAATGGTTGAGCAAGAGGCAAGTAACTTGGCTAAGGACAGAAAGAAGATATTCCGAATACTGTTCATCTCGGTTTTCTCAGCAATGCTCGGACTTGGGATTGTCGTTCCACTCCTGCCCTTTTACGCTGAGAGCTTGGGTGCCACAGGGGTGTGGATTGGGGCCATATTTTCAGGATTTGCATTCTCCAGAGCCATATTCATGCCGATAATCGGAAAGCTGTCCGACAAAAGAGGTAGAAGAATTTTCATACTATCTGGATTGCTCATTTACACCATCCTGTCGTTCACATACATCTACGCCGATTCCGTTTACACCCTAACCGGCATCAGGGTAGTCCATGGAATGGCTTCAGCGATGGTTATTCCCGTTTCTATGGCATACATAGCTGATCTATCTCCAAAAGGACGGGAAGGAGAGTACATGGGTACCTTNACCGTCTCNCTATTCCTCGGAATGGGGTTCGGTCCATTCTTAGGAGGGCTAATAAAAGATTTATTCGGAATGCCCGCAACATTCATCTCCATGGCTATCTTTTCGGCAATCTCTCTTNTGATTTGCTTAGTGTTCCTTCCGGAATCAAGCAACTCTCTGAAGTCATCTCCCTCTTTCCTGAAAGCTGTGAGGAACAAACTTATGGCNGGAGTTCTATTCTTCAGAACCATGAATGCCTTTGCTACCGGAGGCTTCATGGTGTTTTTGCCTGTTATCGCGAGTATGCAAAATATCTCCTCCACTCAAATTGGAATTCTCATTTCGATTAGCATCTTCACAACCGCGTTGCTTCAGAGAAGATTCGGAAAACTTGCAGATAGACACACAAAATCCAAAATCATCGTGGTAGGGAGCTTTATAGTCTCCATCGGTTTGCTCTTAATTCCGTTCCAGCATAGCTTTTGGGANCTACTCTTCTCCACATTCTTGATTGGATTGGGTAGTGCCCTCTCCCTCCCATCCGCGATAGCAATTGTAACTATTGCGGGAAGAGATGTGGGTCAAGGCTCCGCCATGTCCGCTTTCAACACCGCAATGAGCATAGGCATGATAACCGCACCTATGATCTCGGGAGGGATAATGGACATGTTGGGGGTCTTTTATGTATTCATTTTCTCGGGAGCGATTACCTTAGTATCAATCCCGATATTCATTGCAATAATCTCCACAAGTGGTGTGAAAGTGTAAGAAATCGTGAAAAGTGCAGAGAATTTATCGCAAATATGTAAACTCAGTAGCTTACTTACCTCTCCTCTCCTTTGACTTGGGTCTCAGCCCCTTATACCCACACTTTCTGCAATGGGTTGCTCTTATCGGATTCCTTGCATTACACTTCATGCAGATTTTCACATTGAACAACCTTGCTTCCGCTTCGGGGAACTTTGCCATCAGCATCACCCTGATTTTTTGTATCTTTCAACAAATTTTCAGGTTATTTAAGTATTTTGATTGCGGTTTTTTGGCAGAGTGTGATGCAGGTTGTTGCAGGGAGCGATGAGGTAACACACCAGTCAGGTCACCACACCAACCGTTAGCATGCCAAATAGCTCAATTTAACTAAACCCTACATTCAACAAAGTTTAAAAATCTGAGTACGGTATGAAAAACATCATGAGTGTCACTACGGGCAATCAGAAAAGCCTTGATTATTCCGAGATCGGGCTCATGGTTGGAATAGAGATTCATCAGCAATTAGATACCGAGAGAAAGCTATTTTGTGCATGTCCTACAATTCAAAGAGATGTGTCAGACTCAAACTTTGAGTTCTTTAGGTACTTGCGGGCAAAAAAGAGCGAAATGGGTGAGGAGGACAGAGCTGCAAGAGAAGAGGTTATGCGAAGCAAGAAGTTCATATACAAAGCCTACGACACCACCTGCCTCGTAGAGGCTGACGAGGAGCCCCCCTCCGAAATTAATCCCGAAGCGGTGGAGATTGCAATTCAAATCGCCAAAATGCTCAACATGAATGTGGTCGATGAGATTCATGTAATGAGGAAGATAGTGATAGATGGCAGTAACACAACTGGATTTCAAAGAACCGCATTGGTCGCATACGACGGAGAACTTGATGTAAACGGGAGGAAGATCGGGATAAGCACACTATGCGTGGAAGAGGAGGCGTGCAGAAAGATTGAGGAAGGGGAAGGCTATGTCATTTACTCTTTGGATAGGCTCGGCATACCTCTGGTTGAGATTGGGACAGACCCAGACATAAGAACACCCGAAGAGGCACTNGAGACGGCTAAAATTCTCGGAATGATACTAAGATCAACCGGGAAGGTTAAAAGGGGATTAGGCACGATAAGACAGGATGTAAACATCTCGATAAGAGACGGGGCAAGAGTTGAGATTAAAGGTGTGCAAAGCTTAGAAATTCTGGATAAAATCGTTGAAAATGAAGTAATAAGGCAGATCAATCTTCTCAAAATAAGAGATGAGCTCAAAAAAAGAAAAGCAGTTGTTGAATTCGATGTCCATGATGTAAGGAATGTTTTCAAGGACACTAAATCAAAAATACTAAAAAAAGCCAAATTCATCGGCGCCATAGTCTTAAGAGGTTTTTCCGGACTTGTCGGCATGGAAATACAGGAAGGAAGAAGACTCGGTACAGAATTCTCCGACATAGCGAGGACATTCGGCCTTGGAGGAATATTCCACACCGACGAGCTACCCGCATACGGCATAAGTAAAGAGGAGGTTGACAGCCTGAGAGAGCATCTGAACGCTGGAGAAAAGGATGCAATAATCATAGCAGGTGGAAACGAGGAAAGAGTGCGAAGGACACTTAAAAGAATTTGTGAAAGAGCAGAATACTGNCTGTACGGGGTTCCCGANGAAACAAGAAAAGCAAATGATGACGGGACAACCTCCTATCTTCGACCGCTTCCCGGTTCTGCAAGAATGTACCCCGAAACAGATGTTCCACCCGTCGAAGTTGATGAGGGGCTTTTAGATGTAGAGATTCCAGAGCTAATTTCTGAGAGAGCGGAGAGGTATTCGAAGATCTTGCCAGAAGATCTCGCTTGGGTTATGGCAGATTCACCATACTACAAGCTTTTTGAGGAGTACTCTAGACTCCTACAGCCATCCTTAGTTGCGAGAATCATCCACATGCTTCCATCAGAACTCAAAAAGGACGGTGTGAACATTGATGCTCTCGAAGAGAGACACTTTAAAGAGACTCTTGACTTAATAGCAAGCGAAAGAATAGCAAAAGAGGGTGCCGAGGAGATTTTAAGACTCTTCTGCGAAAACCCATCTGCGAAAGCTGAAGAGATACTCAACAGGATAGGCACTGGAGGCTTAGACCAGCTTGAAAGCTACATAGAAGAACTACTGTCCGAGAAAAAAGAGTTTGTCATTGAGAGGGGTGAGTCCGCGTTTAAACCTCTTATGGGGTTGGTAATGAAGGAGTTCAGAGGGAAAATAGACGGAAAGGTAATTGCGGAGACCCTTCAAAGAAAGATCGGTGAATTCCTCGAAAATTTTAAGTAACCGCTCCATCTTCTAACCACCACGATCGCACTACCCCATCTCCGTCAATCAACCCACCTACAGAGTTTTCTCTCCAGCAGTTCCACAACAACATACAAAAGAAAGCCCAGAAGAGCCATGGAAATTATACCAGAGTACAGATCCTCGTAGTTTGCCCTACTCCAAGAGTCGATGATTACATATCCCAGCCCATTCGTTGTTGCAAACGATTCCGCGAAGAACAGAACCGCTATAGCGGTACCTATGCTTATCCTCATTGCTGTTAAAATCTTCGGAACTATTGCAGGCAGAATTACATGCCAGTACACATCTTTTTCACCCGCTCCGAGAGATCTCAACGAAAGTATGTAGTAGTTGCTCACATTTCTAACCGCATCCCTTGTTGTAACGAGAATCTGAAAGAAGAGGATCATGGAGATTAGAACTATCCTCGAAAAGTCTCCTATGCCAAAGAACAGTATTATAAGAGGTAGAAGGACAATGTGAGGAATCGGGTAGAGGAGATATATGAAAGGGGCAATCAGGCTGTCCACTCTGTCTTTCCTTGTTACCAGCCCGATCGGGATGGCTGTGGATAGTGCAAGAAATATCGAGTACAGCACTCTGGCTGTGCTCGCCAAAATATGGGGCAATAGATCAGGAAGATTTCCAAGAAATGCCACCAACACTATGTAGGGTGGTGGAAGAGCTGGCGAGTTAGCCACCCTCGAGACTGTGAACCATATAAAAACAAGGGTAATCGTAGCAAATATATAAGATCTGAACCGATAAAAAAGGCTATGGGAGTCTGAGACCATCACACCACCTTAACTTCTGTTTTTTAGTCCCATTACCTCTCTGATCTCCCTGCACATCTCAAAATAATCTTCCTCATATCTGTATTCGATCCTACCAGCTTTTTTATTTTCAACCACCTTCCTCACAGTTCCGGGTCGTTCTGAGAGAACTACGATCTTTTTCCCGAGTAGGACCGCCTCTTCTATGCTGTGGGTTACAAGTACAATTGTGGATTTCACATCGTTGTATATCTGAATGAGAAAATTTTGCATGTTCTCCCTCGATAAAGCATCAAGAGAGGAGAAGGGTTCATCCATCAGCATTATTGACGGCTTTAACGCGAGAGCTCTTGCAAATGCAACTCTCTGTCTCATCCCTCCGGACAGGTTTTTTGGGTAGGCTTTTTCAAACCCTTCAAGACCGATCTTCTTTATAAGGGTTCTAACAGTATCCTCAATCTCATTCTTCGGAAAACCCTGAATCCTCATACCCACCGCAATGTTATCCCTAACATTCTTCCACGGAAACAAACCGTAATCTTGGAGAATTAACGCCACATCCCTCCTCGGGCTCTCAACCCTCCTGTTGTTTATCAAGACCTCCCCACCGCTCGGCTTGAGCAGTCCGGAAAATATTAAAAGGAGAGTTGACTTTCCACAGCCTGACGGGCCGATGATTGAGCAGATTTCTCCATCGCCAATCTTCAAGTTTATGTTTCTCAGGGCGTTGGTTCCATCAGGATAAGTTTTTGAGATGTTCCTTGCGACTATCATTTCCCGTAAATCACCGATTCGTAACTTATTTCTTTCTCTATTAACCCCTTGCTCTTAGCCCACTCGAGATACTCGTTGAAGTACTTCTCAGGGAAAATTTCCGATTTCGGATACTTCGGCATTTTGTACGTTCCAACGAGAGGTTCGGGAACCCTTGCAATCTCTATGAACTTGTCCCTATACCTTGATGGATCAGAGTTTATTCTCTCCACCGCGTCATCATAAGCCAAGAGGAATTTTTCAACAGCATCCTTGTTCTCATCTATGTAGCTCCCTTTGAAAACTATAACCGTATGAGATATGCTATCATCCATCTCCGAATCCGACAAAATCTTCTTTGCACCTTTTAACTCTGCAAGACTTGCCAAGGGCTCAGGAAGGGTTGCCATATCCACCTTGTTATCCAAGAGCGTCTGAAGTCTTAAGGGGATCTTCTTTATCTCAACCTTCTCCACCTCGTCCTTCATGTCCCCAAGAAGCTTGTCCGTTACATACTCGATTATAGTGTTTCTTGATATCGCTATCTTCTTACCCTCTATGTCCTTCACATCAGTTATATTCGAGGAGGGGGACGCAAGAATCTTAAACACGCCCTCCTGAGGAGTCTTTCCGAGGCAGATCGATACTATCCTCACATCAATTCCACCGTTTTTCAGAAGAATTACTGCAAGAGGGTCTGTCACCACAGCTGAGACCTCGCCGGATGTCAGCGCACTATCTCTCTCCAAAGCACTCTGAAACATAACTATGTCCACATTCAAACCATACTTATCGAATATTCCTTCTTCCTTCGCAATCACCAGAGGTAATGAGTCCTCAATGGGCAGAACACCGATTTTTAGGTTCACTTTTTCTTTGGGTTGTTCGGTTTCCTGAATACAACCCGCAAGAGTGATGGAGATGAGAACCAACCCAAACAGCCCAATTTTCATTTTTGATATTTTTCCCGACATCCTATGTCCTCTGCTCATAAACTCAACCATGAAATCATTAAAGAAAAACTTTCTCATTTTGAGTTCTTAAAAAGTTTTATGTCCTCTCGTTTTTAAGATTGTCCGAAGTGGAGACAAGCTTCGAAGAACTTTGCAAATTAAACGGTAGAACTTTAGAGTTTGATCTCTTTAAGTTTTTAAACATATCCATCGGATCGGTATTATGGACGATGCGNAAAACACAGCGGAAAAACTGAGGGGGTTCGAAAAGAGAACCACGAGCTTCGTCTCCATAAATCCGGAATTCATTGAGAGGTACTCAAAAATCGATCCTGACGAGAAATTTATCGAATACAGTCTGAAACCGCTAAGACAGAGCATAAGAGTAAACCTTCTCAAAGTTGATGATGTTGATGAGGTTATAGAGGAGCTAAAATCCAAAGGATTTGAATTTGAAAGAGTGCCTTGGTGCGATGAGGGTTTTTTTGTAGTAAACGAGGAAAATGGTGGTAGAATTACAAAAACAATCGAGCACCAATTAGGTGTTATATTCTCACAGGAAGCAAGCTCGATGATATCTCCTGTTTATCTTGATGTTGAACCGGGTATGCTCGTTTTGGATATGTGTGCGTCTCCGGGAGCAAAAACAACTCAAATCGCAAGCTACATGGAAAATAAAGGCTGTATCATCGCCAATGATGTGAAATTTTCAAGAATCAACATTCTGAAATCTAATCTCCAAAAGTGCGGTGTCCTGAACGCAAATGTAACAATGATGGATGGTAGAAGCTTCAGAAAATTCAGCAACAGATTTGACAGGGTCTTGATCGATGCACCATGCAGTAATGTGGGGATGATAAGGAAAAACTTCAAATATTTGAAAATATGGAAAATGAGGGATGTTGAGGGTTTATCCAAGCTCCAAAAGCAACTTATAAGGGCGGGATACTCCTGTCTAAAGCCCGGAGGTAAGATGATATATTCCACATGCACATTAGATCCCAGCGAGAATGAAGAGGTGGTCGATTTTTTGCTCAGAAACACATCCGCTGAGGTTGAGAGAATCGATTTTAAAGGAAATGCAAGAAAGGGTATGATAGAGTTCGGTGACAGGGAATTCGATGAGAGAGTGAAATACTGCCTGAGAATCCATCCACAGGATAATGATACGGAAGGATTTTTTATAGCAAAGATCGTAAAGGAGTGATTTAATTGAGTTTGGAGAGAAAGGTCAACGAATACCTAAGGGATCAATTTGGCATCGAGCTGGACTTAAGATTTGAAGAGATGGGGAAGAACAGGGTTTATGCATACACATGCGACGCGGGGTTTCCTTCGTCAAAGGGAATCTACTTTGGGACTATTGAGGGAGACGGATTTAGACTGTCCATAGAGGGCTCGTTTATAGTTGGAAGAATTGCCAAAAAGAATGTTGTCGAGATAGATAGAGAGCACGCGGAGAGGTGGATGAGAGGTGAATCCCTCATCCTGAAAGATGTTTGCCCAAGCTTCGAAATAAAAGGATATATCATACTAAGGTACAAAAACTACTATCTTGGATGCGGAAAGATCAAGAACGGTAAGATAATAAACTTTGTACCGAAAAACAGACGGATTTGAAGCCTTACTCACATGCATGCAGTAGATTGATAGCACTGTACTCATTTATGTAGGCTGATGTGTTTCCTCTCTTCGAAAAATCGGTCGGTAGAAATCAACGAGGATGCGAGTAAACCCAAAAAAGTTTATCTTCAATATTTCAAAGTAAGAAAGGATGAATGTAAAAGAAATAGAGGAGNTTTTTAAGCTTGATCTTCATGATGTCGGGAGTAAGGCTGATGAGATCAACCGAAAAAACGGAAATTTTGCAACATTCGTAATAAACAGACACATAAACTACACCGATATCTGCATCTCCAAATGCCCATTGTGTGCCTTTAGCAACAGGGAAAACTATCTGCTTGAAATCAATAATGTTATCGAGAAAGTCAAATCTGCGGTTAAAAACGGTGCCACAGAACTCCACATAGTGGGGGGACATAACCCGGAGGTGGGAATAGAGTATTTTGAAGAGATGTTCAGAAGGATCAAATCCCTATTTCCCGACATCACAATAAAAGGCTTAACCGCCACTGAGGTTGATTTCTACGCAAAAAACGAGGGTATGTCCGTTGAGGAGTTTTTATCCCGGCTTAAAGAGAGTGGACTTTCAGCTATGCCGGGTGGAGGAGCGGAAATACTCGTTGACGAGATTAGAAAGAGGATTTCTCCAAACAAAATTAACTCCAAGAGATGGTTGAAGATCATGGAAATAGCCCACAGGGAGGGAATAAAAAGCAATGCGACTATGCTCTTTGGACACATAGAGAAGATCAGGCATAGGGCAGAACATCTGCACAAGCTAAGAGATCTACAAGAGAGGACTTCAGGATTTATTTCGTTCATCCCTCTTGTATTTCACCCAGAGAACACCGAGCTAAAAAGCAAAGGTTTAGTATCTGAGAAAACCGATCCAATAGATATATTGAAGACCATTGCAGTTTCAAGAATCGCATTGGATAATTTTAAAACAATAAGGGCTTACTGGGTTATGCTTGGTGAGAGGCTTGCGGAAATTGCCCTCAACTATGGAGCGAATGACCTCGATGGAACACTAATGGAGGAGCGAATTACGCACTCCGCAGGAGCGGATACACCAAGAGGGCTTGAAATCGATAGGTTAATAAAAATGGCAAGAAATGCTGGTAAAATACCAGCTCAACGNGACACTTTCGGAAACATAATGAGAATCTTCTAAGGGAGGGTACAATGGGTAAGGCCGAGGATGCGAAAGCGATGAAGATTGGAAAGTTCGGATTTCTTAATAATTTCCTGCCGTACTACTACCTCGAAAANGAGGGTTCGTANGATGTAATAGAGGCCAGCCCCAAAGACATGTCGGATATGCTGACGAGAGGAGAGATAGTCTATGCCCCAATACCCCTGTATTTCTACCTCAAGAACAGGGATTCGTTAAGAAACTACGATTTTTGTGTAGCTTCCAGAAACAAGGTTTTGAGCGTGGTTGTTATAACGAAAAAGAGGGAGATNGATAGCTCCGCCATTGCGGTAACAAATCAATCTCTGACGAGCCTCAACCTCCTGAGAATAATCTTGGCTGAAAAAGGTTTAGATAACAAAATTAAACCCCTGAATTCCGGTAGTGCTTGGGAGCTTCTAAGAGACTACGATCACGCATTGGTTATAGGTGACGAGGCTATAAAAGCGAGAATGGCTTTTAAGGTATCCATGGACTTGGGAGAGGAGTGGTTTGAGCTGACAAACCTGCCAATGGTTTTCGGGTTGTCTGCATCGCTTAAAGACTTCAACGCAAGCAGGATTGATGATGATGTTTTAGTGTCCACGAAAAAGGGCTACGAGAACATCAACGAGGTTGTAGAGGTCGCAAAGATGAAATTCAACATGCCATCAGAATTCCTGATTGAGTACTTCAACTCCTTATCCTTTAAGCTCGGAAAGAGGGAGGAGAAAAGCATTCGTGTATTCGAGGAGTACTGTAAGAAATACGGGCTTCTCAGGTGAGTGTNGATATGAATATAGACATGAAGAGCACGAACAAGAAGAAGGAGTGTGTTGAGCTGTTCAGGATTCCTCTACCAGAAATCGGAATGATGGCTGACAGAATAAGACAGCAAAAATGTGGTGATCTCGTAACCTTCGTCATTGACACAAACATAAACTACACAAACATCTGCATATCCAGATGCTCCTTCTGTGCATTCTACGCGAGAGATGAGGGGTTCGTTTTGCCCTATGAGAAAATTCTGGAAAAAATAGCATGGGCGGTAGATAAGGGTGCGACTCAAGTAATGCTACAAGGAGGTATGAACCCAGAACTAAGTATAGAATGGTTTGAGGGGCTTTTCACCCTTATAAAATCAAAATTCAACTCAATTCACCTCCACAGTCTTTCTCCCCCAGAAATAGTTTTCCTATCTAAGATCGAGAATACCTCCGTTAAGGAAGTTCTCGATCGATTAAATAAAGCGGGATTGGATTCTCTACCGGGTGGAGGAGCGGAGATACTCGTTGATGNGGTCAGGAGGAAACTTAGTCCNTTAAAATGCACCTCNGATGAGTGGATAAATGTCATGAGGAGTGCACACAAACTCGGTATGAGGAGTACCGCTACAATGATGTTCGGACACATTGAGAGCAAAGAAGATATCATCGAACACCTCTTGAAGATCAAAAAACTCCAAAACGAGACCAACGGATTTACCGCATTTATACCGTGGACATACCAACCCGGAAACAATAGGTTGAGTGAGGAGGTCAAAGAGAGAACACCATTCACGCACTACCTCAGAGTGCTCGCCATTTCACGAATCATTCTCGACAACATAAGAAACATACAAGCTTCTTGGCTAACACAGGGTTTCGATATTTCGGTGTTGAGCTTATTCTTCGGTGCAAATGATTTCGGAGGGGTTATGCTCGAGGAGAGTGTCCTGAGATCCACAGGGAAGGATGTTACCTCCCCTGGAGTTGAAAAAATTGTAAAAGCCATAAAGTCCGTTGGAAGACCAGCTGCCCAGAGGGACACATACTACAGAATCATCAAGAGATACTAAGCTCAAGCTTTAAACTTAAGCTTAGCCTGAACTTGTTAAGTCTGTTCTATTCAATGTTTTAAGATTTATGTTTAAGATTTGTTCAAACCCTATTAAATCCTATGTCCTAACCAAACTCGATCCAAGTTCTAATCAAAAGCCTGAGATAAAAAATAAATAACCCATAACCAACTTCAGTCCATGAAAATTAAGGTTGCTCACACGCCCGATGCCGATGATGCATTCATGTTCTACGCAATGACCCATGGAAAGATAGATACTTGGCTGGAGATTGAACATGTAATCGAAGACATAGAGACGCTAAACAAGAGGGCTTTTGAGGGCACATACGATGTAACCGCTATCTCTGCTTACGCTTACTCTTTACTAAGCGAAAAATATCGCCTTCTATCTTCAGGAGCAAGTGTTGGTGATGGATACGGACCAATAGTTGTTGCAAAGGAGAAGCTAAATCCCGAAGGAATGGAGATTGCAATCCCCGGAAGATACACCACAGCAAATCTGCTTCTTAAGCTTGCGGTAAAGAGCTTCACTCCCGTTGAGATGAGATTCGATGAGATAATCCCAGCTATTCTTAATGGAGATGTAAAGGCTGGATTGCTCATTCATGAAGGGCAGATAACATACTCAAGACACAACCTCGTAAAAATTCTCGATCTGTGGGAGTGGTGGAGAGATACAGCAAATCTCCCTCTTCCCCTTGGCGTTAACGCCATCAAAAGAAGCTTAGAAAAGGATGTGCAAAAAGAGTTTCTGAGGGTCATGAGAGAGAGTATAGAGTTCGCTCTGAGAAATGTTGATTCCGCCATGGAGTATGCGATGAAGTACTCGAGGGGATTAGATAAAGAGAC
Organism: Archaeoglobus sp. JdFR-32; assembly: GCA_002010195.1. Taxonomy (GTDB): domain Archaea; phylum Halobacteriota; class Archaeoglobi; order Archaeoglobales; family Archaeoglobaceae; genus Archaeoglobus_A. The sequence goes on along the minus strand of MTMT01000021.1, from coordinate 38,425 downwards.
CGCAACAAGATTTGCATTGATGTATGTAAACAAATACACCTACAAGATGCCAGAAAGCGTGATAAATGCATTGGAAGTACTTTACAAGCTCGGAGAGGAAAAGAGTTTACTCGAGATGCCCCCACTTGATGTTCTCTGATCTGCTACCATAACTACGAAGTACAGCCCATTTCCAATCGATGAAAGTTTAACTCTGCTGATACAACCTACAACGAAAATGTTATTAAACAACCTCGATAACAATCAATTACTGCCGGGGTGGCAGAGAGGCACTGCGCGAGCCTGGAGTTCGCGACAGAGAGCTCGTGTCCCTTCTGGGACGCGTGGGTTCAAGTCCCACCCCCGGCGTGAATCCTTTTGTAAAAGTGTTCTATCCCTAATCCTTTGTAAACTCGAATGGTTCGAAACAAATGTCCCCTAATAAAATCGAAATGATTTAAATTAGCCTTAACCACCAAGTACAACCCAAAACCGTTGTAATTCCATACCAAGTGTTAGCTAAAAACACTTATACACCGAAAATAATTTATCCTATAATATGGTTATAGCAAATAATTATGTGCGACTCTAAGATCGTGATGGCAATTCTATCCACGATGTTCGCAATAATATTCACCTTGACAACCATGGGTTGCTCAACTTATCAAGATACACCACCCAGCCCCCTCGTAACTCCAGCCACCAAAACCCCGAAAAGCCCTCTAACCCCAGCTACCGAGGATATCAAACCTATACCTACAAAAGTAGAGGAGTTTAACTTCACAGAGGTTGAGAAGACTCACTTTTCCAGAGTAGGTAGAGCCTTAGATGCGTACTGGATAAGAGTGTGGATAGCTTGGGATGCCATTGAGCGAAAGGAGGGTGTCATGGACTTCAGCTACAGTGACTGGATTGTCAGAAGTGCTCAGAACTCGGGAGGGATGCTACTTATAACAATACTGCCATTCGCCAAATGGGATCAGGACAAATGCCACGGAGATGAGTACTACGCCCATGTGCCCATGCCAGAAGGGGAAAGGAAAATGAAGGTCGGTAAACCTTGCAACATGGAAGACTATCTCGATTTCCTGAGGGTGTTCGTTGAAAGATACGATGGTGATGGCATAGATGACATGCCGGGGCTTAGGTATCCCGTGAGGTATTGGGAAATAATGAATGAGCCCGAAATGAGGGGGCAACATCCAGAAGACCTCAAGTTCTTCCATGGAACTCCCCAAGATTATTTAGAGATCCTCAAAGAAAGCTATAAAACGATAAAAGATGCGGATCCAAATGCAAAGGTTCTAATGGGTGGAATGGCTGGAATGCTCGATAGATTCGTGAATTTCTGGGAGCCGATTATGGACGATGCGAAGGAGTACTTTGATATAGCAAACATCCACAGCATAGACACAACAGAGAATAGAGAAGACCTATATGTGGCAGAGTTCAAGCAATTTCTGAGAGAACACAATGTGGAAAAATCCATATGGATTACGGAGGCTCAATTTGGAAGGCTGGAAGACAGGCTAAGTGATGAGTTCGGTCCCATCATAGTGAGAGCGACCGTGCTCTCCTTAGCCCTAGGTGCGGACAAGATATTTTACATCTCGGACAATTGGGGAGATAAAAAGATACTTGATGTTTACAAGACCATCGTGAGAAAACTAAATCGGTTTGAGAATGTGACGGTAATTGACCAGAAGTACATAGAACTCGATAAAAAAGGAGAGGGAGTTAGATCTGCGTACGGTTGTTACAGATTCAATATGGATGGGAAAAGAGTATATGTGGTGTGGGGAACGGGTGAACTCTCGAGGTTTATCAACACTGAAGACATTAAAACCGTTAAAATCACCGATATCTACGGTAACGAGAAGATAATGGATGTTAACGATGTTCAATTAAGCCGAACACCGATTTATGTGGAGATAGTAGAGTGAGGTGCCCGATACATATTTTAACTCAGCTGGAACAGTAATGTTTATTTACATAACAGAGCATACAAGTTAAGGAAATGGGCGTATGCGGTCGTAGTCTAGTGGCAGGACAGGGGCTTCCCGAGCCTCTAGCCCGGGTTCAAATCCCGGCGGCCGCATCCTATCCTCCATAAGCCATTTCCCCTATTTTAAAGCTTGCTGAGTTACACTTCACAGAACTCTAAACCACTTCGGCAAATGTTAAGTAGTTAACAACGAGAAGTTCAATACGAAGGTGGTAACACATGGTTAAAATCGGACTTTACCTCCCGGTTTACGGTGGCTGGTTTCCAGAAAAAAAATCTGCTAAAGCAGAGACTGACGGCATCTATTTTGAGGGAGAGAAGGAAGAACCTCCAACCTACGAGTATGTAAAAAGAACCGCAATTGAAGCAGAGAAAATCGGAATCGATTCCCTATGGATCCCGGATCACATGCTAAATCCGATAAAAGGGGAGAGAGCTCCATCCTTAGAGGCTTGGACAGTTGCGGNGGGGATTGCAGAAGCTACAAAAAAGGTCATAATCGCTCACACAACCCTTTGCGAGGCTTTCAGATATCCAGCGGTACTTGCGAAGCAGGTAGCGACTTTGAGCGAGATAAGCAAAGGTAGATTTTGGTTAAGCTTAGGAGCATGTTGGTTCAGAAGAGAATTCTTGGCATACGGATTGCCATTCTACCCCCACGACGATAGGGTTGATCGTGCAAGAGAGGCTATNCAGATAATCAAAAAACTCTGGAGTGAGAACAATGTCACCTACAGAGGAAAGTACTATTCTGTAGAGAACTGCATACTCGAACCGAAACCCGATCCTAAGCCTCCGATATGGTATGCGGGTATGTCCGAGGCATCCAGAAATCTCGTAGCTGAGGAGGCTGATGGATGGCTAATGCGGGGCTGTAGCCTTGATGAAGCTAAGGAATTCATTGAAGACATGGAGTCTCGATTAAATTACTTAGGAAGAGACAGTATAGANTATGCGATCCCAGGGCTTGCATTTATAAGAGAAACTGACGAACAGGCTATGGAATACCTCAAAGACATCAGTGGTATGAATAGAAATGTTCTCGATCGAACCTTAGATACAGGCTTAATAGGGTCTCCTGAGACCGTCGCAGAGAAAATTGAGAAGCTTAACGAGATAGGGATAGATCATGTCCTACTCCAGCTAACTCCTACCCTCAAGGAGTTGAGAAATGTGGAAAGACTTCTTGAAGCTCTTAAGTAGGTATTGATTTCCCAAGGACTTCATGATGATAACTTAAAAAATTAGTCTTCAGCCAATCTCCTTTCCACATACCTTCCTCTCTTTTCTATTTCCTCAGCCCTATCGAGCACTTCTTCAGCCTTATCAAAATTACCGCTAAGGTACCCTTCTACAAAAGCATCTCTTAAATCTTCCCAATTATCGAAGTACGCTTTTAAAGACTCAAAGTATATGTGTACATCCACTCCTCTCGCCTCAATTCTCGTATCATAAAAAGCAAGACCGAAATCTACAAAGTAGATCTTCCCATCGCAATAAATTAGATTCATGGGGGTTATATCTCCGTGTATTATCCCCGCAGTATGCAACCTTGCTGTGTATTCTCCAACCATCCTGCTAAGTTTACGATTCATGATGTTCTTCAAAGGTTCTCCATTAATCCTCTCCATTAAGATCGTTTCCTCATCAACATCGAGAACTATCGGCGTGGGGATGCCCGCTCTTCTTGCAGACGATATTATCCTCGCTTCCATTTTCGTCCTTGTTTTCCTCAAAAAAGCGTCAAGCTCATCGATTCTATACCCTTTCTTCCTCCTTTTTTTAGCTACAAAATCGGAATATATTCTCACCTCAGCCTCTCCACCGAGGTATATCTTTATCGGCTCTTCTCTCAATCTCTTGAGGTGTTCAATACACAAAATTCTCATGCTCATTCCCAGTTCACATCCACATCTTCAACTCTGAAGTCTGGCTTAACCGTTGACTCCTCAATTTTCGTTGAGTATCCATTTTTATGCATTAACAACCCGAGATAGGCAATCATTGCACCATTGTCACCCATGAGTTCCTTAGGAGGAGCGTAGAAGCTTGCTTTCCTTTCTTCACACATCTTTTTCAGCATAGTCTGAAGTCGAGCGTTCGCCCCAACNCCCCCTACAAGCAACAACTCATCCACCTCAAGGTACGCCATCGCCCTCTCCGATACCTCTGCAAGCATTGCAAAAGCGGTTTCTTGAAAGCTGTAAGCTATGTCCTCCTTTTTAGCTCCCTCATCCAGAAGTTTCTGACTTGCGGTCACCATACCGCTAAAAGAGAAGTCCATTCCTTTAACCGTATACGGTAGCTCGTAATACCTTTTCCCACTCTTAGCNAGTTCCTCAATCTTAGGTCCACCGGGATGCTTCAAACCCATGTACCTTGCAAGTTTGTCAAGAGCGTTTCCCAAGCCAATATCAAGAGTTTCCCCAAATACTCTGTAGTTCTTCCCCCTTCTTGCAATTATCTGCGAATTTCCCCCACTAACATAAAGTGTAACTGGGTTTTTTGCTCCAGTCTTCCATCTGCCCACTTCAAGATGGGCTAAACAATGATTTACTCCCACAAGCGGTTTTTTTAACCTTAAAGATAGTGCTCTCGCTGTTGTCGCAACAATCCTTAAACACGGGCCCATTCCGGGACCTTGAGAGAATGAAACTACATCAATACTCTCAGGATCCACCCGGGAGAAAACCCTTCTCACGAGCTTANCTATGTTTTCAGAGTGGTGTAGAGAGGCTTCTCTTGGATGAATCCCTCCTTCCTTAGGGATGTAGGGGTCGTTTTCTATGAGAATAACGTCTGATTCGTCAACAACTCCAATGCTGAGGCTCCAAGCGGTACCTTCTATCCCTAAGGAGATCATCTCATAAAATTAAATCNTTTCATTTTTTAAATTCGGTGTATCCGCATTTTCCACAGGACAACCTATCTTTGTGTTCCGCGAGGAATACCCCCTCNCCACATCTTGGACAGAACTTTCTTTTCCTGATTACCTTCTCTCCCTTTATCTCATAGAACTTCGAGATGATTCTCTCACCCCCTACTCTTCTGTCTCCTCTTCCTCACTCTGCTGGAAGTTTCTTGCGATTATATGCTTCGGCTCTATTTTCTGGAGGTCTTCTTCAGTGTCATATATCTTGACATAGCTCAACGCTTCCCCCATCCCGAACTGCGGTTTTATGTAGCTAACAACAACCTTTGATGGGTCAGCATTGAAAAGCCCGCAAATCTTCTCTCTAACCGCATTTCTCGATGGTGTTGCTTCATCTTGGTATTTCACACGAATATAGATTTCCCTCCTATTCAGCAGTGGATTTTTTGTGTCCTTTTCAACCACAATCTCCATTCGTCCACCTCCATTTGGAAACATGCTAAGGGATTCCATGGATTTTTATAAGATTGATAACTTTTTCTCCACCCTCAAGCACTTCCATCTTTTTGAGAATGTCGAGTATTATATTTTTTTTCTCTGCCCCCACAACCACCGCAACAATTCCCTCTCCCGGTTGACCGTACAGTAACAGTGAGTTGTGAGGTAGGAGGTATACAAGAGGAATCGTCGCAAGATCCTCCTCACCATCCACAACTATGCATGTTCTTTCCTTTCCGATGCTATCCACCGCATTAATCAAACTTTCAACAAGATCCAGTGTGATGTGTGCTGGCGGATTCTTTACCCTGAGGATGTTGTACCTCGAGAGACTTTCCCTCATAAACTCTACCATCTCTGGGCTAATTCTGTCTCTAACAGTTTTAAAGTCAATAACCACCAACTCAGGAAGAAAACCCGATTTTAAGACATAGTAGGTTACCAAATCCCCTACACAAACCAGCGGATGAAAGTTTCCGAGTTCCTCAATCTTCTCTACCGTATCCTTTCCTGTTCCCTGATACAGCCTGCCATGGGGCTCTGCAAGATACGCTCTCAGGCTATCCGGGAGTTTTATAGCGGTAACAGATTCTCCAACTGACATGCATCCAATCTACTTTCAGCTTGCGATGTGGAGCTAGTCCACCTTTATCGTGTACTTCCCCGGTATTTTGATTCCNAGCTTCTGGGCGATCTGGCTTTTTTCCGGATCGATCACAACGATGTAGCCATACCACTCCTTTGTCATGTCGGTGCTACCGCAGTTCTTGCACACGAGTGTGTCATGGCTTATGAACTTGCACTTTCTGCATGCGTAATCCGGCATCTCAATCCCCTCTCAACCTCAACCTCTATTCTCCTCTTCAGCCTCAAGCTTTCTGAGGTCTTCCTCTATCCATTTCAGACTTCCAAGCCACGGTTGCCTCATTGTCAATCCTATTTTGCTCTTTTCAGGCTCTCTTTCCTTCAAACTAAGAGCTACAATCCTTGCTCTAACGAAATCTCCTTCGGTGATGGATTTCTTGCTCTCTTTTCCAATCAACCTTTTGTTCTTCTCATCAAAAACTACATAATCTTCAGTTATCTGACTCATATGTAACAGAGCGTCAAGGGGACCTATTGTCACAAATGCTCCGAACTCNACTATCTCAAATACCTCCCCCTCAATAACCTCTTGTAAAATCGGCTTGAATGTTAGTGCGGTGAAAACTACATCGTAGTAGATGGCTCCATCTCCTTCGATTATTCTCCCGTCCCCCACATCCTCGATGCTCTCTATTCCCACTATCATCCCATACTCCCTGTCAAGCTTTCCTTCAAACTGCTCCCACAGTAAATCTTCCAGCACATCCTCGATATCCTCATCAAATCTTGAAGGAGGGACCCTTACAGTATCCTTAATTTTGATTCTCGCATACATAGCATCACCAAGAAACTATAAGCATAAAACCAAATAGGAGACAATATAAATTTTTTTCCATCACCAAACTGATCGCTGAGGAAACTGCGAACATCAATTCGCATCTACAGAGAGTCTATGTCGTATCCAAGAACCGCTGTCCACCACCACCTTGCCATATCNACAAGATCTCTGCTGAAGATACCACTCAACCTATACTCGCCATCCTTTATAGTTATCATTCCCGCTCCGAGAAGCTTGTTCCTCATAGCATAGAATGATGAACGAACCATTTCGAGTTCTTCCATCACCTTCTCCCACTCATCAACCTTTAAAGGATTGCCAGACTTCTGTCGTTCCTCAACAATGTTTATGAACTTAATAGCCTTCATCGCAGTTTCTTCCTTCCTGAAAAGCCTTCTCATTAGCTCAAGAAACGGATTTTTCGATTGAGTTATTCTAGCGGTGGTAGCAGACCTAACTATAATGCTCGTCGCAGTTTTAGGGGCGTCCTTTATCCTCATATTTCACAATTTTTGTAACAACAGATATAACACTTACGAATCAGATGGGTAAACACAAACAGCTCTCAATAGANCTCAAGACACCAGATTCAACAAAACCCTAAGGCTTAAATCCAAGGATCANGATAACACGATCATGCCTTCCCACGATGAAAGCCATGTTGAAAGGGTGAAAAAGCTTGCAGAATTTATTGCGGTTAAAGAGGGTGCTGACTTAGAGATCGTAATGAGATCCGCCGAACTTCACGATATTTCAAGGTTTCACAACCCTGAAGGGAGCACAAAAAACCACGCAATTGAGAGTGCGAAAATCGCAAGAGATGTCTTGGCAAAGGAAGGTTGTGATGAGGAGTTTATTGAATGTGTCGTGCACTGCATTGAGTCCCACTCCTTCTCCTCGGGCATTCATCCAAAAACTCTCGAAGCGAAGGTTCTGAGCGATGCGGACAAGCTTGATGCAATCGGTGCCATCGGTATCGCAAGAGCTTTTATGTTCTCCGGTGAGNGGGGGAGAGGCATAGAGGAAACTCTAAGGCATTTCGACGAGAAGCTTCTGAAGCTTTACAACATGCTACACACCAAAACNGCAAGGGAAATAGGAAAAGAGAGGCACGAGTTCCTGAAGATGTTCTACCACCAGATAAAAAAAGAGTTGGGTAAAATGAGCTAAGTAACCGCTAAACCTAAAACACAATTACCTTGGTGAAGAAGATGTAGCCTATTAAAACGAAAGCGATGACGTGCTTTAATCCAGCCTCTATTTTTCCTTCACCCATCACTCCCGCAGTCAGTCCAGAGAAGAATCCTACAAGCAATGTTGTTTGATAGAAAGTGTCCCTCAACATCTTCAAATCAACCCCCGCAACAACACCGGGAGGAAGATTTTCGATGTTCTGGAATATGGAGATTATATTGTTCAAAAGCACATAGGATGTGTAGAGAAAGACGAAGAAGGCTATGTAAATGATGATTGTGTACATGCTCATCTGACCCCTGATTCTGTCCCTTGCTTCAATTTCTATCTCGGAATAGATTGATGCTGTGTAGAGTGCCTCCTTTATACTCGGTGTTGATTCAACAGCCTTTACAACGAGAGATATGACCCTCGAAATAACCCCGCTTCTTACCCTCGTCTCAAGTTTTCTCAAAGCCTCGGTCACAAGCTCGCCCCACTCCACATCCCTTCTTATCTTGACTATCTCCCTGTTCAGCGTGCCCATCTCCATGTTCGAGACATGTTTCAACGCCTCAACTACATTTAACCCTGCCTCGTTCAAACCAGCAAGTTGTCTGAGAAAGTCCGGAATCTGGGACTCAATCCTCCTGATTATTCTGTCCCTGTACTCGAGAAATAGGATTAACGGTAAGAAAACTGATATAACAATTCCTATCAATAACGATTCAAAATCTATCCTATTATATGTGAAAAGGAAGAATACCAACGGTGGAATGGCTAAGTAGAACGATACCGCCCTTAAAGTTAGGGAGTAAATTACCTCCCTGAATGGTGCGACAAGAAATCCCTTCAACTTGTTGTAAAATCTTTTATACTTGTTAATTTTGAATTCATTGCTCTTATCTCCGTTTATTCTTACCCCAATATCCTCAACTACCACTTTTTCCTTAACGAAAGATGCCTTCGGTTCCTTAGGCATCATTCCAAGCACAAGATACATTATCATGATAGAACCTATGGGCATGAATGTGAAGAGGACAACTCTGTAGCCAGCTAAAACACCTCCTTGGAGTATCTGAAACACCACGAGAACTGTGAGGAAGAACAGAGGCGTGACTATGAACATCGCGAGGTATATCTCCGCTATAAGTTGGAGTGTCTCGAAGAACAGTGAGTGATATTTCTCCCTTTCCTCGAACAGTTGCTCCGATTTAAGCTTGAGGTACTCTACCACATTTCCTCCACTTTCTATAACATTAAGAAAGTTTTCAAGAAAGTTCGAGAACTTTTCCGAGGGTGTTGTTAGCGACACATACTTGATGGCAGACTGCAGATCATACCCAAAAAACTCCATTAATTCAACAATCTTCCCGAACTCCTTGCTGATTTCATCGAAGATGTGTTCATTCTCTGCTATAAACTTGAAAGCTGATGCCAGCGGAACTCCTCCCCTCGCCATGCCCAGTAGCATATTTACCGTGTGGGGAATTCCGTTTTCAATTTTTCCTTTTCTAAGATTGCCCATATAATACGGATACGACAATATCGAGCTTCTCACAAAAAAGTAGGCAAACAAAGCGAACAGCACAATGGAGAGTATTGTGTAGAATTCCGGATGGACCGAGAACGGATATACCGCCATCACATGTATGTTGAAGTACTCAAAGGTCTCCAGGGGCAGGATGACCTCAGCAAATAAGTAGCCGAGCATCGAACCGGGTATCAACGATAGCAGTGGATAGAACAAAGCTATCGCCATAAATCTTGGTACTGTTACCGGCATTCTTGCCCTTTCAAGTGCACCTCCAATATTTTCATATTTCGATGGATTCTTGTCGTACCTCCTTCTGTAAAACCTAACAATTGTAGATGGAACATACAACCTTATTTGCTCCTGAGCGAGATGATTAATTCTGTCCCGCCTTTGCTTCCTAAGTATCTCCAATCTCCTTTTTTCTTCCTTTTCTTTTTCTTTTGTGCTTATATTTCCCGTCATAACCTGCTACATGCTTTAACATTCTTATCTTCTATATTTATGCCCTAACATAATCAACCATGGACTCATAAGCGACCTCTGGATTTCTGTAGTAAGCGTGTATCTTCCTCGTAACCTCTTTGAAATTTCTGATCCCCTTCTCAAGCATAGCTTCCAGATATGTTTTTCTTCTGTTTATCTCTTCCATAACATCCTCAACATCCCCACCCATTGATTCTGCAATCTTCTCCACCTTCTTGGATGCAGAGACCTGAATATGCTTGTCGAGAGAAGGATCCCACTTGAAGACCTGATTAACAAGAAGGTTTTTGTCAACCGTATCCACTCCGAGAATTTCGTTCAATTCCTTCGTGTATCTTTTTCTCAGCCCGCCTCTCGTCCACATGAACTGGACAAGAGATATGTCGAGAAACTGAAGCATGCTCCTCGGAATTTTCAGGGGCTCGCTCTCCAACCTGTAGATCATCTGGTTTATATCCCCAGCATGAAGCGTTGAGTATGCAGCATGTCCTGTGCTCATCGCTTGGAACAAAGTCAATGCCTCCCTTCCTCTAACCTCTCCAACAACAATGTAGTCGGGTCTCTGCCTCAACGCTGCCCTCAGTAGATCATACATGTCTATCTCTTCCCCTCCAACACCCTCCCTTGTTACACCTGAAATCCAGTTGTTGTGGTAGAGTTTGATCTCTCTGGTGTCCTCGATAGATATTATCTTGGCATCAGGAGGGACGAACATCAGTATGGAGTTCAGAGTTGTTGTCTTACCGCTTGCGGTCTCACCGACAATTATAGCTGACAGCTTATGCTCTATCGCAAGCCATAGGTATGCCATTATTTCGGACGGTATCGTTCCAAAGTAGATGAGGTCTATCGGTGTGAGTGGTTCAGCGGTAAACTTTCTGATAGTGAACGATGATCCCCTCGGAGTTATCTCCGTCCCGTAGGTTGCCTGCAATCTGCTACCATCGGGAAGCGTTGCATCGAGTAACGGGTTTGCAATTGAGAGGTACTTCCCGCTCCTCTGTGCCAACTTAAGGGTTAATCTATCCACCGCCTCTCTGTTAAGAACGACATTCGTCTCAAGGCTTCCGTACTTTCTGTGATAGATGTATATTGGAATCTCGTATCCATCGCACGAAATGTCCTCAATGTAGATGTCGTTAACGAATGGATCGATTACTCCGTAGCCGAAGAACTCTCTGAAGAGGTAGTACAGCATTTTTACATAGAGTTTGTCGGAGACATCTATCGCGTACTCATCGAGTATCGTGTCAAGATTTGAGAGAAGTATGTCTGCCCTCGAGTGGAGATCTATGGTAAAATCCCTCAAAATTAAGGTTCTTTTTAAGTCAGAAAAGATTGTGTACAATATCAGGCTCTCATCCTTTGTCATCTCAGGCTCTATAATCCTGTAAGTGAGGCGGTAGGTTTCAGTATCCTCCACAATGTATGTGTGAGCAAACTTATCAATAACCCAGTAATCATCAACAACATTCTGATGTTTCTCAAGTTGAAGGGGAGGTAAAATATCTAAATCATCAGAAAGGTTTCTTTCCTCAAGTATATCTGTCAGAATATCATAATGAACGCCAATTCTCTCATATTCTTCGGTCATTCAATTTATTATCGATGTTGAAGATTATATATTTTTCCAATAGAAAATGATTAGGAGGATAGCAGATCTGATCGGGAGACAGCTATTACAATGATTGAAATACACATAACGATTGCATCATATAAATATCTTTAAAAAACGATTCAAATCCCAAATAAATCCAGAGAAGAAAATATCTTAGTAAAAAATTAGTTAAAATTAAATATAACAAGATTATTTTGTATTTTTCGGTATGAAATATTCTTTTGCTGTTTCAAGAGATCTCGCCACAAGCCTCGAACCGTTAACGAGATCGGACAGGTCTAAAACCTCGACAGGTGTATGAATGTATCTTGCGGGAACGCTGACAACCCCAGAGGGGATTCCCGCCTTCGTCAAGTGGATGGCGGTTGCATCCGTCGTGCCTCCATCTGCAACCTCCATTTGGTAAGGAATCTCAAACCTCTGTGCGGTTGTTTTTAACCAGTCTATGATCTTCTTTGACGCTATCAATCCCCTCCCTGATGCATCCACCACGGTTATTGCAGGTCCAGATCCAAGCTTAACATCCATGTAGGATGATTCTGCTCCCGGAAAGTCTGCAGAAACGCAGACATCTGTTGCTATCGCGACATCCGGCTCTATAGCATATGCGGATATTCTTGCACCTTTCAGTCCAACCTCCTCCTGCACTGTTCCCACAGCATAAATTGTTGCGGAGCTGTTGGTCTGCCTAATGGCTTCAACCATCATGGCAACACCCGCTCTGTTGTCAAAGGCCTTTCCAGTGACTCTACTCTTGTTGAGAACTCTAAACTCCCTGTCGACAGTAATGGGTGTACCGACATTTATCCCCATCTCAACAACCTCATCCTTGGAGCTCGCCCCTATGTCCACGAACATATCCCTTATCTGGATCACCTTCTTCCTCTCATCATCCTTCATAAGGTGGGGTGGTTTGCAACCAAGAACCCCGTAAACCCTGCCCTTTTCTCCATGCAATACTACCCTCTGATTCAACGCGGTTTGATCGAACCATCCACCCAAGGTTGACACTCTGATGAAGCCCTTATCATCGATGTACTTCACAATCATTCCTATCTCATCTATGTGGGATGCAACCATTATCTCAAGCTCACCACCGTTTTTAACGCAGAACAAGTTTCCCAATGAGTCAATTTTGATTTCATCCACATACTCTTCAAGCTCAGACCTCAGAACCTCCCTAACATCGTCTTCAAAACCGCTAACCCCATGAGCGTTGCTCAATTTTTCCAGCAGTTCTCTTGCTCTTTCCAAATCACTTTCCATTAAAACACCCCCTACTCGAGTATTGCATGCCTCTCCCTAAGATTTTCTTCATCAAGTCCCTTGAGGCTTAACAACTCCGCAATCAATGCATCCAAGAAGATCATAGATGTCAACTCAAACATCGTTCCCAGCGGGGCAAGCTTTGAGAGTCTTTCATCCTTCTCCGTTTTAATCTTGCCCTTTAGCACAACCACAACATCAGCGAGTTTTGCTAAGTTCGAGTTTCTATTACTCGTTAGTACCGCAATTTTCGAGCCAACCATAGATTTAGCCTTCATCGCAATATTCAAAACAGAGGTGGTCTCTCCAGAACCGGAGATCGCTATGAGCAAATCTTGTTTTTTTATCTTGGGTGTTACAGTCTCGCCAACAACATAAACCGAATATCCGAGATGCATCAACCTCATCGCGAACGATTTTGCGACAAAACCGCTTCTCCCCGCACCCATTATGAAAATGCTCTCAGAATTGTTAATCGACTCTATAAGCTCTTTTATGTCGTTGACATCCAAAGACTTCCTCATCTCCTTCAAATGATTCTCAAGATTTGCCAAAAATTCAATTATCACTTCACCTATCAGGATTACCACCTCTCGTAAACTTGACCACGATTTTAATTAGTTTACACAAATGCTATTAAAGATTTATTAAAGATTCAGATGATGTGAAACTGTGTCAATGTCTTCTAACAACCAAATTTTCCAACAACCAAAAACCAACAAACTCATTTCAGCAGGGGCTCAATTATAGCGGATGATAGGGACTCCGTGACTCCATCATCCGTACCGCCGGAGAGTATAATAATCGTTCTCACACCATGCGATTTCACCATGGACGAGATCTTCCTGAAACATTCCGTTGTGAGATTCAACTCCGAAAACTCCCCCTCATGTGCGTCTTGACCAACATACCATATGAGTGCTTCAACTTTTGAGGATTCGATCATTTTAAAAGCATCCTTCACTTTCTTGAGATAATCCTCCTCATCCGTAAAGTCAACGCATATTTTTTTGCCGTTCGCAGACCTCGACTTTGCTCCGCAAAAGCAGAAATAGGATGTGTTCGGGTCGTAAGCTATGTACTCAAAAACACCCTCTCCGTGATGCATGTCCGTGTCTATAACACCAATCCTGCGGAATCCTACCTCCTTCAAAGTTTTTATCGCAAGATTTACATCATTCAGAAAAGAATATCCTCTAAATCTCTCTCTCGTAGCATTATGACCCGTACCGGATGTGGGAACTATTACAACATCGTAATCCTGGATTATGTTAGATGCTGTGTAAACAGCCCAGATGGATTTGAAAGTGCTCGAAAAAGCGAAGAATCTCTTGACCTTCTCGATCATTTCCCTTGAATGTATATCATAGAGTACCTTCTCGTCAAAACCGATTATCTCTGGAAGAATGAATTCGAGGTCGAATTTTTCAAGGGTTCGCTCAAAACCCTCCAATCTTTTGCACATAGCAAGATTGGTCTTTTTAATTTCCGGAGAGTAAACAATACCAAGCTTCATTTGTTGATGTATTGTAGAAACTCCTAAATATCATTTTTTGTAGAAATGTTTTCGCATGGATGAAAGTGAGGTATCAGTAACATTTCTCCCATCAGGAAAAAGAGTAAAGGTGAAAAAGGGTTCGTCAATCCTTACCGCAAGTCAGGAGGCAGGAGAGGGGATCAGAAGCTTGTGTGGTGGAAAAGGGAGTTGTGGCAAGTGTAAAGTCGTCCTTGAGAGGGGGGAGATTACAAAAAATCCCGAACCGCACGAAAAATTCATAAAGGAAGGAAACTACATCCTCGCCTGTCAATCCTTTCTGATGAGTGATGCGGAGGTTTACATTCCTCCCGAATCAAGACTTGAAAAACAACAAATTCTTTCCAAATTCATCGTTAAAGAGAAGGACTTGCAACCGGTTGTAAGAAAGGAATTCTACCAAAACTCATTCCTTCCCGAAGTTATTTCCTCAAAAGGCTACAAGCTGAATGTGCACACCGATGTGGAGGAGGGGGACTTTACCTTGGTACTGAGAGGAAACGAAATAATCTCGGTGGAAAAGGGAGATACAAGAGATGAGTTTTTCGGCTTAGCCATAGATATCGGCACAACCACCCTCGTTCTAAGTCTTGTGGACTTGAATACCGGAAGAGTAATGGATATAACATCAGACTACAACGGGCAGATAATATACGGCGAAGAAGTGCTTTCGAGAGTAGAGTATGCGAGAAGTAAAAAAGATGGCTTGAGAAGATTGCAGAAAGCGGTTGTTGAGAGTATCAACAAACTCATAGATAAAATCATTGGGAACTATTCGACAGACAGGATATATGATGTTGTTGTTTCCGGGAATACCCTAATGACTCACTTCTTCTTTGGAAGAGATGTCGAGTATATGTTTTCTGGAGATGGAAGAGTTGAGAGAAAAGCGTTCGTATCCTCCGCCAAAGAGCTTGAGATCAATTCAAACCCGAATGCAGGGGTGTTTGGTTTACCTCCCGTAGGAAAGTATGTTGGAGGAGATATAGTCGGAGATGTTCTGACCTCAGGAATAGCAGAATCTGCTGAAATCTCTTTAATGGTTGATCTCGGAACCAATGGCGAGATAGTCATAGGCAGTGAGGGTTGGCTTATCTCCATATCCGTAGCATCAGGTCCAGCTTTTGAAGGGTACGAGATAAAGAACGGTAGCAGAGCGGTTGAAGGTGCAATAGATCATGTAAAAATCCCAAATCCAGACTCTCCTCCAGAATACACAGTCATAGGAAAAACCAAACCATCGAGCATCTGTGGAAGCGGTCTAATTGATTTGCTCGCTGAACTATTCAAGAACGGAGTAATAGACTTCACGGGAAACCTGCAGAGAAACCCGAGAGTAAGAAGAGGTGATGATGGGCTGGAATATGTTATCGTGAAATCAGACGAGTCCGCTACAGGAAAGGACATAGTGCTCACTCAAAAAGACATAGACACATTGATAATGTCAAAAGCGGCTGTATGTGCGGGGATTTCCGTACTGCTGAAGAAAGCTGGTTTGGACATAGAGGACATAAACAGGTTCTTCATCGCGGGTGCGTTCGGGTACTACATCGACATCGAAAACTCGTTTACAATAGGGCTGTTTCCAGAATTTCCAAACGCAGAAGTCATCCAAATCGGAAACGGATCGTTGGCAGGAGCATACATGGCTTTGACATCAAGGAGAAAGAGAGAGATTACTGAAAAGATCTCTAAGATTATGACATACTTCGATCTCAGCACGGATCCAGATTTTATGGATGAATACAATTCCGCCCTGTCCATTCCGGGAAAACCCGAGCTTTTTCCAACAATTTACTCCAAGTATGTTTAATTTGCATGGTGTCGTAGGAATCTAACTTCTCCTCTGCAAGTTCAAATCTCTCCTGAAAATCCTTTAAGAATAACCTTCCTTCTTAATCTCTGAACAAAAAACAAGATTTTATCCCATTATTATGTCGTAGGAATCTAACTTCTCCTCTGCAAGTTCAAATCTCTCCTGAAAATCCTTTAAAAAGTTATAAACCATATCTCCCGCTCTTCTCTTGCATCTTCCACAAAGTATTTCTCCGCTTCTGCACTCCCTTTCGATTTCTTCCATCAGCTTATCCTCCTTTACAAGATGGAAGCTGTAAAATTCAAAAACAGCACACTTTTCTGGCTCACCACCGAGTCTTCTCTGCTCCTCCGCTGTAATCCTACCACCCGTAATCGCTTTGGAGATTTTCCTGACCGCACTCTCAGGGTCTTCGAGCAATGATATGAAGCTTTCAGGCTTGCTCGAACTCATCTTTCCACCGGTTAAACCGCTAATAAATTTATGGTAGGTCGATGATGGTGGAATGAATGCCTTTCCACCCATTTCGATTTCAATATTCCTTACATCGCTTTCTATCTCCGCAGGATTTCCGAAAACATCTACATGTTCTTCGTAAACAATCTTGTCGAAATCGAGAAGGTCTACGAGCTTTCTTAGATGTTCTTCACTCTTTCTGCTCCTTATTCTCATCCCGTTCTCAATCACCTCAAAGGAGAATATGCTTATTCTCGACGCTAAGTCTCTTGTCAACCTCAGATGCGGATCCTGATCCGCTCCAACAGGAACGATTACCGGTTTAGGCCCACCAAACTCCTTCAGCTGCGGATGCAGTATGTCCGACGCCTGAATAGAGGTCACAAACATCTTTCCGAGATTCGTATCACTCGAGAAACCATATATTGCTCTCAGCTCACTAAGGTTAACCTCTGCGGAGAGTTCAAACGCAAGATCTTTAACGCTCTTATTCGCGGATTGAAAGTAGATTATGGAGTTCTCATCCAAACCGAGAGCTATAATGCTCTTTATGTAAAGCATACCTACCTCCTTGCATTTCTCCCAAGACATCTCCCTTACCACATACGATTCCATGTCTGCGATGCCCACAAAGGCTTTTCCACCCATTTTTTGATGCCAGATTATCTCATCCATCGTCATCTTATGCCCAAAGTGTGGCAAACCAGAGGGCATGAACCCCGACATTACCGCCCAAGGCTCATTTCTTTTGATTGCGGAAACTATCCTATGATAATCGCGATGTCCGAATATAATCCCTCTCTTCATCAACCAATGAGGTTCTGGAATTTCGGGAAGGATCTCGGAGAAGGATTGCATTCCGAACTCCCTAATTAATCTGTCATAATCAACTACTCCCTCTACTTCCCAAGGAGTTACCTTCATGCCTTCCTCTGAATTATCTTTCCCTTCCTCATTCTCTTTTACACCAAAATTAACCATGAATTGAGCTAATGAACGGTTGTTAATATTTTTTACTATTGAGTTTCGTGGAGTTTCCCAAGTAGCCTCGCATTTCGTTATAGATTGGAAGGTGAGCGCTGAATAGAAATCTTGCGAGAACCGTTCCATCGCTCGTGATGCTACTCGGAATTATTGCTAAACCTCTACCAAAGTTTTTCGAAGCTCCCGGAATTCACCCCATCACAACTTTAAATCAATAAACCAGAGCATATAAAATGCTTCCATGTGCTACAAAACAAACCAACCTGAGCTAACTCAAAAGACCGTGTTCATCAAACCTTAATTCTATCCAGAACCAAGTACTTCCATCCATCTCTCTCAAAGGCAAACACCATTTTTTTCCTGACACTGTTTGCAAGCCTCACAGCTCTTGATACCTCGGGAAGAGTTGTTTTCTCCGTAATTGATACCAAGTACTTGCTGTGAGGCAATTGAGAGACATCTGTGATTTTATCATAAACCCTGAAATCGGATCCAAATTTGAATCCCGTCTTAACAACGAGTCCTCTGTCCTTCAAATCCTTGTATAAGCCATATCTTTTGTCGAAGTTCTTCTCAACCTTCTCGGCAATTCTCCTCAAGTCAACATCCACATCCAAGAATCCCTTCTCTTGAAGATAAAGAGCCTCGAGAATCGAGAGGGCTACCAGACCGTCCTTCTCACTCCCGTAGAAGAACCTGTCAAAAATCTCCCTATCTTGAGTTATAACTCTATCCCCTGCAAAGATGCCATGAATTCTTTTATCGGAGACCTGTGTGACTCCCTTTAGCTCCGGTACAAACACCCTGTAATATGTTATCTCACTCTCCTCATCTACCACACTCAAAATAAACTCTCCCTTGCCCCAAAATATGTCGTAAAGCTGGGGGATGGATATCTTCGCCCTTTCCGATATGGGCAGGTATATCCTATCTCCATACAAATATTCGCCATCAATTGAGACTCTCTTGCCCCTATCCCTCAGATCAGAATACACAAGGAACAACGGAATGAAGTCTCCATCCGAGGAGAATTCGCTAATGAACTCAGGAAAACCCATCGACTCTCCGTTTTTTCTTATTCTCAAAATCCCTTTCATAAGAAGATATCCCGCCTCAACGGGATGCAGAAGGATGCCCTTATCTGTTATCCTCCCGAATTTTCTCCTCCTCAAAGTTTTGTTATCCTCAACCAAGATTTTGCCATTTTCAAGTTTTGCTTCCATCTGTAGGAACAACGATTCAAAGATTTTTAACTATTTTGCAGTTCTTTAATTATTTTTGCAATTTCCAGATGGGCTTTATTGTTGCAATAGCTTTTGATGGAAAGCCTTATAAATTATTCAATGCAAATAAAATCTGGTAAAATGCGTACGGTCAAGGATTTGCTTGTGGACATCAAAGACACTTCGGAACTCGTGGTGGATCTTGCTTATTCTGCAATTCTCTTCGATAACGAGGATATTGCTGAGGAGGTTCTTGATCTCGAAAATGTTCTCTCAGATATGCTGAAACAGATGAGAATAGTCTCTATACTATCCGCGAGAAGGGTGGATGAGGCTGAATCCGTTTCAGCAATTTTGCAGATTGCTGGTGCATCGCAAAAAATAGGCTCAGCAGCGGGAGACATTGCATCCTTAGTTCTCAGAGGGTTTAAACTTCCGAAAAATGTGGTAAACCTAATACTAAGGCATTCAGAAGAGACTGTTGTAAAACTGGTGGTATCTGAGGAGAGTGAGATTGCGGAAAAGACACTTGGAGAATCAAGACTTCACACTCGTACCGGAATGAGAGTTATAGCAATAAAGAGAGGATTTGACTGGATTTTCAATCCGCAGAGGGATACCAAGATTCTGAAGGGCGACACACTCTTCGCAAGAGGTGATATCACTGGCTACCCATCGTTTCATGAACTTGTAACCGGAAAGAGAAAAGAGATTCCTGAGGAAAGTGTCGAAATCGAAATAGAGGACTTAGATAACGCAGTGGACACATTAATCGAGATGAAGGATCTTTCGGAGCTTGCTGTAGATCTCAGCTATTCCTCGCTTATCTACCAGAATGAGGATGTCGCCCATGAGGTCGTGTACTTGGAAGACAGGCTCGACAACATGAAGTTCGAACTCAAGAAGTGGGTGTTGAAGAGTTCGTCAAGGCTTCCAGAGGAGATGCACAACGGCTTGATAGCCCTTCTCGAGCTGGCAACAGCATCAGAGAACATTGCGGATTCTGCAAGAGAGATCGCAGAAATAGTTACAGAAAAGATGGACATACATCCGATCTTTGCTGAGGCAATGAGAGAGACTGACGAGATAATAGTCATGCTCGAAGTTGGCAAAAACTGTGATCTTGATGGAGTCGCGATCGGAGAGGCAAAGGTTGAGACAAACACGGGCATGCATGTTATGGCAATAAAAAGAGGGAATCAGTGGATTACCCGTCCAAAAGCGGGAACAACCCTCACCAAGGGAGACCTAATAATCGCAAAGGGCACAAGGGAAGGAGAGATCTTACTCAGAAACATGTGCGTAGCCAAGGTTTTATCGAATTGACTTCAATCTTATTAAAATGCTCGCAATCACATTCTCATTTCCTTCATAAGTTTCTCCACGAGTTCTCTCTTGATCTTAGAACTCCTATCAGCTTCACAAACGATTGTCCTGACCCCGATTATGTCAGGGGAAATTTCCTTCAATACCGGTAAATGCTCCCAGTTGATTGATCCTGCAAGAGCACAAAACATCCCGTGAGATCTCGCCATATCTACGAACTCAAGTAACTGCTCTTTGTTAAGGTGATCAAAGAGGGTTTTACCATCTTTTATTGCAGTATCTATCATTATTCCATCAACTTCCGCACTTCCGGCGGATTCCGGTAGCTCAAACGGAGATACAGCACCAATCCGATGATAGTCAGCATAAGATGCCCCAACAACCTTTTTACTATCATCAAAATCTTTTACAGCCTTTGAAACCCCTTTTAACATCTCAAATGCCTCTTTTCCATTTTTAACTCCATACAATCCAACTTTTATGTAATCTGCTCCTGCTACAGCTGCTCCAAGTGCAGCAAGGCTCGCGGTTCCGGGTTTAAAATCGAGGTCCCCCGTGGTTGCACTCAACTCCTTACCTTCCCTCTTTACGAGTTTTGCAACCTCATTTATCACCCAAGGAAAATTTGCTCCAAGTGATCCTTCCGAGGGATTCTTAACATCAATTATGTCCGCTCCACCTTCAAGGCATTCCATAGCCTCTTCCAAATTCATTGGACTGACAAGTACTCTGATCATCACAAATTCCAGAAAAATTCGTATATTTATAAGTGTTGATTTTTGGTTTTTATAATTATCAATGTTGTTTTTTAAAATGCGGAAAACGCAAACGATAAAATCTTTATCCTACCCTATCCTTCTCGATCTATGAAGATATACTTCGTCCTCGACATTCTGAATGGAAAGGTTGTTCGCGGAATCGGGGGAGATCGGAAAAAATACAGAGAGATCCACTTGGAGAGTGAACTCATGATGAGGCTGGGAATCAAAAACTCAAACCCGGTTGAACTGGTAGATAAACTCAGACCAAAGAACATATATGTTGCAGATCTTGACAGAATAATGGGTTCTGGAGAGAATCTCGAGCTGATAAAAAGGATTAATGACAAAGTAAGTGAGATGATCGTTGATTGTGGGTTCAGAAGTGCGGAAGAGGTCTTAAGCTTCAAAGAGATGGGTCTTGTTTATCCAGTTCTGGGAACAGAGACATTCGATATCACAGGGATTACTGAGATAAATGGAGAGGATGTTTTCGTCAGCATTGATATCAGGGATGGGCTTCTCGATGCATCCAACAAATTTACGGACTTTGAAGAGGTGTTAAGCTTTCTGAACTCATTCAGGATAAGAGGAATCATAGTCCTCACACTAAGAAATGTCGGGATGGAGACCTCAATCGACAAAAAGATTGTCGAAAAAGCACTTGATATATCAGACAACCCCATCCTTGTAGGAGGAGGAGTAAAAGATTTGGAAGATCTCAAACTCGCAGAAAAAATTGGTTGTGATGGAGTTCTTCTCGCAACCTCAGTCCACAGAATGAGAGTGCCACTCGAAATAGTAAGAAAAGGGTTCTTCTCATAGCCAGTACTGGGAAATGTACTTGACAGATAAAAACAATACGAGAGCGGACAAAATCAGCTGTATTATCTTCTCCGGCACCCCTATCTGGACTCTTGCTCCCAGATATATGCCTATCAGCCCTCCAAAACCAAGCAGAAGACCGATCTTAAGATCTGGGAGGTACCCCAAGGAGCAGTAACTAAAAATACCTATTACAGACGAGACGAGGGTTCCAAAGAGGGTTGCTCCCGCTATTGTGTATACTGGTAACCCAAAGACAACAACGAGTATTGGAGACATTAAAAATCCCCCTCCAACCCCATAAGCCCCACCCACAACACCAACTACGAGGGAGAGCAGAAATAAGGTCAATGGGCTGAAAGAGTGTTCTTTGCCAAGAAACTCGAATGTTATTTTTCTGAAGTTTGCCTCCTTTACGATGACCTCGGCAGACCAGATATCTGAGGTGCTGTTAGTGGAGCTTGAAGGCTTCAGGATTGATGCTTTCAAAAGCCTCGCTCCAAAGTAAAGTAAAACGATCCCAACAAACAACTTGAACACTTTTGGATTCAGAAGGTAGTTTATCCTCACCCACGACCCAAGATATATCCCTGGAAGATATCCTACCACTAAAATAAACACAATATGCCATAGCATTCTCTTCTCTCTCCAGTACTTGTAAACCCCTCCTGGAATTGAGATTATGTTGTACATGAAGTTCGTTGAATTAACTGAAGGTGTTACGAAACCGAGATAGCTAATCTGAAAAGGTAGAAGAAGAAAAGCTCCCGAAACGCCAGCCTGAGAACATACAAAACCGACAACCAATGCGGTAAAAAATACCACAGGAGAAGTTAAGTCCATACTACCCTTAAGATTGCTCAAAAATAAAATAATTTCCATGATAGGTATGTAAAGTCCTGTAGGTAAAATCCGGCGGAAAATTACTCTTCACCGTAAGCTGATTGATATACGAGCTCGACTATGTCCATCACTTTAACTCGGTCATCAACCCTCTCCGTCTTAACACCATCCTCCAGCATCAAAAGGCAGAATGGACATGCGACAGCCATTATCTCTGCACCACTTTCTACCGCCTCAATAGCCCTCAACCTTGCAGGCTGTATCTCTCCGGGAAAATCTCCAACAATGTTTCCAGCCCCTCCACCACAGCAAAGAGAGAGTTCTCGATTACTCTTCATCTCCACGAGTTCAACACCCGGAATTGATTGCAGAATTTCCCTCGGCAGGTCGTAGATTTTGTTGTACCTTCCAAGAAAACACGAGTCGTGGTATGTAATTTTCTTGTTAATCTCATTCTTCAGTTCTATCTTCCCGCTCTTTATGGCATCGTAAAGCATCTCAAGGAATAACTTGGCCTCAACTCCTTCATACTCATTTCTAAATGTGTTGTAGCAGTGCGGAGAGTGTGTGAACAGCTTTTCTACTCCGTATTTGCCGAAGGTATTCATGTTCTCTTCTTTCAGCAATTCGAACAGTCCTTCTTCTCCTGCTCTCCTAACATCGTTTCCACAACAGCCCTCCTCCCTACCGAGTATGGCGAAATTTACCTCAATGTCATTGAGAATCCTAAGAAGCTTCTTTGTGACCTCTATATTCCGATTGTCAAAGCTATGGGCACACCCAACGAACCACAGCCATTCGAACTCAGGGTTGTCTTTTACTTTAAGAACTTCTCCTTCAGTCTTTTTAACCCAATCTTCTCTCTTAAATTTTCCCAAGCCCCATGGATTTTTCTGCTTGTGGATATTGGAGAAGAAATCTCTGATATAAGGTGGTGTTTTCCCACTTTCAACCGCAATTCTTTTTAAAGCGAGCATAACATCGCTTGGATAGGCTTCTCTCGGGCACATCTCGGTACAAAGTCTGCACTGAAGACATAACCATGCTTCAGGAGCGGATTCGAGTTTTTCTTCAATTCCGAGCTGAGAGTAAAGAACATACCTTCTGGGAAAGTTCTCATCTGTTGTTGAAACAGGGCATATTCCAGTACATGTTCCGCACTGATAGCATTTAACCGCATTTTCCGCTCCAAATTCCCTAATTATCTCGAAATATTCTGGATTTATTCTTACCATGCTTCACCCCCGATAGAATTTCTGTTGTGTAGTACTTTGACACTGAAGCTTCTTTTAACAGTAAAAAAAGTTTACTAATTTCCCGAATTTCCCAAGAAATTATCTGAAATTATTAATCATTATTATGGATGGCGATTAAAACTTTTTCCGCATGATGGGCGGTGGTGGGTGGCAAAGACTTCAGGCTGAACCAGCAGAAAACTAAAACGAACAATCATTTGAAAGAATTTTAATATGAGTTGATCAACATTCCCACATGTCATTCACGGGGACGGGCATTGAAGTCAACCTAAGTTCAGGCTCATTCCGTACATTCCACATAAAGGATGATGAGTACGAAAAATCCGCTGGAACAGCGGGAATCGCTTACAGAATTGCAAAAAAGAATTACCGCAAGAATATCGATCCTCTTGGAAAGGACAATTTCATAATACTTTCCGCTGGAATTCTAACCGCTACTTCACTGCCAGCAACCAAAACCCTATGCATAACGAAGAACCCGCTGAACAATACCTTCGGGGCGAGTGTTGTCGGAGGAAAACTTGCAAATCATCTGAAGACTTCTGGATACGATATCATGGTCATAAAAGGAAGAGCTAAGCAACCCATCGTGCTGAGAATAACTTCTGGTGGTGCAGAATTCTTAGACGGGGACAGGTTGTGGGGACTGGATGCTTTGAGAGCAACGAAATCTCTGAAAAAAGGTGATGAATCGATAATAACGATCGGTCAAGCTGGTGAAAATCTCGTTCCAATTTCCACTGCTATTCTCGATGGAATCCACCATATAGGAAGAGGATTTGGAGCTGTGCTCGGATCCAAGAACATCAAGGCGATTATCCTTCCCGGAGGAGAACATAAGCCTATAATTTCAGACGAAGAAAGATTTAAGATGCTTTCAAAAGAACTCATAGAGAGAATTGGAGAATGCGCCCACTCCGAACTCGGACGGATGGATGCGTGGGATGCTTGGGGCGGGATAGGGTACCTCACTACAGGAATGCGATCGAAAAGTGTCAGCGACGGATTGATTCTTGAATATGGTGCGAAATACCTCAGATTGAGGAAAGAAGTTTTGGGCTGTTACCCCTGTCCGGTTCCATGCAAATCCGTGTTCAAGAAGGATGTTGGAGTAAACTCCTACTTCACACTCTCTCTATCATTCGGTGTCAGATGTGGATTGGAGACCGCTGAATCGGCTTTGGAGTGTCACGACATCGCAAATAGACTTGGCATAGACGAGTTGATTTTTTCAGAACTCTTCGACATGCTCATGGCATTCAAGGAGACCGCCAAAATATTTGAAGATGAGATAGAACTCGAACTCAAGAGAGATGCGAAGTCTGTGATCAAGCTGTTAAACATGACCGCTTTCAAGATAGGAATTGGAGAGTACATCGGCAGAGGGCTGGAGGGATTGGTGGACAGATTCGGAGAGTGGGTTAGGAAGGAGAGCCACCTGATAAAGGGAACGGGATGGATTTACGATCCAAGAGTGTCGTTCGGAGGCGAAGCATTTGGAGTGCTGACGGGCTTCGGAAATCAGAGCACAATTGAGATAACTTCCATCCCGAGGCGTTTCGAAAAAATTGATGAGTTCGTTAAGAGGGTTTGTGGGAAAAAACTCGGAGTCTTTGAAGATGGTTTGAGAGTGGATCTTCTCACAATGGCTGTTGAAAACTGGTTATGGGTTTTAAACAGCATGGGATTCTGTATAAGAGAAAGCATAGAAAGAAACCTCAGCATTTCCTTTATCAAGGATCTATTCAACTCTGCAACCGGATTCCACTTAGATGAGGAGGACATTCTCAGATCCGCCGAGGATACGATATCTACAATAAGAAAACTGAATTGTGGTGAGGGTTATTCAATTAAAGATGATCTCCCACCTCAGGTGTTTTTTGAACCATTGAAGTTCAAAAGAAAGGCCCTCATAATCGAAGACTACATTACCGGAAAACCTTTAAAAAGAGAAGATTTAATAAAATTTTTGAAAAGATACTATTCAGGACGGAAATGGGACAAAGATGGTTGTCCATGATTCCAACGGGAGGAGTATAGAGTTATGAAAATAAAGAGGTCGTTACTCGAAATGTTGCTGATTATTTCCAAAGAGAATCATCCACACGAAATTGTCGCCCTTCTAACCGGGAGGAAAGGGGTTGCGGAAGAGCTCATAATATTGCCATTTGAAGGTGGAAGAAGCAGTGCGATAATCCACATGGAGATGCTCCCCCTCGGAATGAAGATTATCGGCACATTCCACAGCCATCCATCTCCAAACCCCTATCCCTCCTCAGCGGATCTGGACATGTTTTCGAGATACGGAAAGTACCACATAATCGTCGCTTATCCTTACACGATGGATAGCTGGAGGTGTTTTGATAGAGCGGGAAGGGAGGTCAGAGCGGTAGTTGTTGAGAAATAGGAAGGTGCAGGTAAAAGTATAACTAAATAATTAATTAATAAAAGGATGTAATAAAAAATCGCACCCAAAGATTTTTTATGCAGTCTCATTCAGCTAAGGTAGATGGTGAGGGTTGTAGCAACAGGGACCTTCGAGATAATCCATCCGGGACACCTCAGATTCCTTGAAGAGGCAAAAAAGCTTGGTGATGAACTCATAGTAATTGTCGCAAGAACAAAGAATGTGAAGCACAAGCCGAAGCCGATAATACCGGAAGAGCAGAGAAGAAAGGTCGTTGAGAGCATAAAATATGTAGATAAAGCAATTTTAGGAGATAAAGAGGATATTTTCAAGCCCATCATAGAATTAAAACCTGATATTATCGCTCTCGGTCACGACCAACATTTTGATGAGAGATGGCTCGAAAGCGAGCTAAGAAAGAGGAATATCGATGCAAAAGTTGTAAGAATAAAAGTGAAGGAGCCGTGTGAGTTCTGTAGTTCCGCAAAAATAATTCAGGCTCTCGTTGAGAGCAGAATTGGTATGAAACAGGATGAGTCATAAAAAGTGGCTTGCGGTTCGTCGATTTGATGTCCCCTGCATCCGCCATCCAAAAGTTTATTAAAACTTATTCTCGACTCCAAGAGCATGATGTTCGACGAACTCCTAATGATACCCGGTCCCGTGCATGTGAACAGCAGAATTCTGAACGCCATGAGCAGAAGGCTGATCGGACACAGAACACCTGAATTCTCAGAAATAATGAGGAACTGCACAGAAGGTTTGAAAGAGCTTTTTGGAACCAAGAATGATGTTTATATTATTTCCGGTTCGGGAACTGCCGGAATGGAGGCGGGTATTGCAACATTCTCCAAACTTGACAGAATAACATGCATAGATAACGGAAAATTTGGTGACAGGCTCGGCAAAATAGCGGAAAGATATACCAATGTTGATGTTCTGAGATTCGAGTGGGGTAAATCCATAGACCTCGAGAAAGTAGAGGTATCCCTTGAGGATGGTAGCCAAGCAGTAGCTTTTGTCCATAACGAGACATCCACAGGTATTCTGAATCCGGCAAAAGAGATTGCCAAGATTGCCAAGAAACATTCCGCTCTCGTTATCATGGATGGGATCACCTCTGTTGGTGGAGATGAAGTTAAGATGGATGAGTGGGGAATTGATGTGGCTATCGTAGGCTCACAGAAGTGTCTCGGCATCCCTCCGGGACTATCCGCGGTTGCTGTTAGTGAGAGGGCTTGGGAGTTCTATAACGAGAGAGCTCCCTTCTATCTCGATCTATCCGCATATAAAAAGAAGATTAAGGATTGGCAGACACCATACACTCCCGCTGTACCATTATTTGTCGCTTTGGATGAGGCTATTAAGATTATACAGGAGGAGGGGCTTGGAAACAGAATAAAAAGACACAGAACGATGGCTAAGGCGGTCAGAGAGTGGGCGGTAAATGCTGGATTAAAACTATTTCCAGAGCTAAACGAGTACAGCAACTATTCAAACACCGTAACCGCAATAAAAATGCCCGAAGGAATAACGGACAAAGAACTTAGGGGAACTTTAAAGGAGGAATACCGCATACTAATCTCCGGTGGTCAGGAGCATCTTAAGGGAAAGATCTTCAGGATCGGCACCATGGGTAACATAGGAAAGCGAGAGTTGCTCTCAACACTCGTAGCATTGGAGGATGTCCTCACGAGAAAAGGTGTTGCTTTACCATCCATAGACTCCGCGATTAAAGTCCTATCAGAGGTGAATCAATGAAAGTGGGGATAGCAGACACCACCTTCTCAAGGATAAACATGGGAAAAATTGCAATTGATGAACTTAGGAGCATAAGCTCCCTTTCCTACGAGAGATACACCGTACCGGGAATAAAAGACTTACCTATCGCGGTGAAAAAACTGATTGATGAGAGGGATTGCGATATCGTGATTAGTTGCGGATGGGTCGGAAGAACTGAGACAGATAAGCTAAGCTATATTGTCCTGAGCATGGGTATTCAGCTTGTTCAGTTACTAACGGGAAGACATGTTATCGATGTTACGATCCACGAAGACGAGGCTGAGGATGAAGAGGAACTCCTGAGAGTTGCGGAGAACAGAGTCAGAGAACATGTTAGAAATGCTGTAGACTTGCTCCTAAATCCAAAAAAATTGGAAAAACTTGCTGGAACCGGACAAAGACAGGGATATGAAGATGTTGGGGAGATTCGAAGATAATTTCACCCTACCTCTTTCTTCTGTAAATTAGGAACGCTAAAATCAAAATCACACCCAAGCCCAGCAGTACTCCGATGTATGGATCGTAAGCACCAATCTCAAACCTTGTAGGTTCGGTTGGAGAGGGGACTGGAATCCTTTCAGCTGGAGATGGGATTGGTATCTCGGACTTGGGAGTTTCTGTTACCTTTACCTCATACAGAACGGGCTTGGGTGATAGTACCCGGTATATCGCATAAACCATCGAGCCGATGCCACCCAACAGCAATCCAAGAAGCTTTATCATGTCACTTCTGATCGTTCTCTTTCCTCTCTCCGTTAGCTCATAGTATACCCACTTTCTATCGTTCTCGATTCTTTTAACCATTCCCAGTTCGCTTAATTTCTCAAGGTGATACGAGAGGGTTGATTTTGAGTAGCCCGTCACCTTAGCTAATTCCGAGATCGTATGAGGTCTCACTTCGAGCTTAGAGAGAATTTTCGTTCTTGAAGTTGTAAAAACATCCCTTATGCTCCGTATCACAACCTGATTTTGCTCTGGATTAAAAAATAACATTTTTGGTTATGTTAGAAAAAATAAAAAAGAGATATAATATTGATAAAAAAACTTTTAACGCTAACTTCCCTCTTTGAATTTGATGATATATCGGAGAGAGCCCAAAGATTTCATAAACATAGATCCGCTCCAGACGGGAGGGAAGCTAACGGATTCTGCAAGAGAGGCTCTAATCGAATGGGGTGATGGTTACAGCGTCTGCGATTACTGTTCGGGCACTCTCGACAGGATCAAGAAGCCACCCATTTACAGTTTCGTTCACGAGACTCTCCCGGAGTTTCTCGGATGTGATGTCGCAAGAATCACAAACGGGGCAAGAGAAGGAAAGTTCGCAATAATGCATGCATTCTCAGAATGTGACGGTGAGAAAAGCATAGTTATGGACGAAAATGCCCACTACTCGAGCTATGTTTCCGCTGAGAGAGCGGGACTGAAGATATACATCGTCCCTAATTCAGGATACCCGGACTACCTAATAAAAGCCGAAAAATATGCAGAAGTGCTTGAAAAAGCCAAAAAAGAGACAGATGTTGTTTTGGCTCTCGTAACATACCCTGATGGGAATTACGGAAACTTGCCGGATGTTAAAAAGATATCCAGAGTATGCGAAGAGTACGATGTTCCCCTGATTCTAAACGGAGCCTACGCAATAGGAAGGATGGATGTAAAAATGAATGAACTCGGAGCAGATTTCATAGTAGGAAGCGGACACAAATCCATGGCATCAGCAGGACCAGTAGGTGTTTTGGGTATGAAAGAAGAGTATGCAGATATTGTCCTTAGGAGATCGAAGAAGTACAATGTAAAAGAGCTTGAATTACTCGGCTGTACCGCAAGAGGGGTGCCAATAATGACGCTCATGGCATCATTTCCGCATGTTGTGGAGAGGATAAAGAGATGGGGCAAAGAAGTTCAGAAGGCGAGAAGGTTCTCTAAAGCGGTTGAGAGGCTCGGCATAATTCAGCTTGGTGAGAAGCCTCACAACCACGATTTAATGTTCTTCGAAAGCCAGCTACTCTACGAGATATCTCAAAAAGTCAAAAATGGCAGGTATTTCCTGTACAGAGAGCTTAAAAAGAGAAAAATCCACGGAATCAAACCCGGTTTGACGAGGTACTTTAAGCTCTCAACCTACGGACTTAGAGATGATGAGTTAGAATACATAATCACATCATTCGAGGAGATAATCGAAAAATACAGTTGAAGCAGATAAAGCAGATTGGTAACCAAAACAAATAAATCTCTTTTTTAGAACTATAACTCTTATGGAGTCAAACAGGTTAATCTTCGTAATAGCGGGATTAATAGTATTAGTATACTCCCTCACATCCTATCAGACTCAAACCCACCACATGATGATGTATAGGGGAGTCGACTACTCAATCTACATATACATTATCATCGGAATTGCCCTGATAACCATTCCTTACTTAGAACAATATATAAAAGGCATTAAATCCGGAAAAAAGGTGGAACACGAGATAACCAAGCTTGAAAAAGAAGATAATACTCCAACCCTAGAGAATACCGCAAAATTGGAAGAGGTAGAAGATAAATCATCCCTTGAAGTATCTAACTCCAAAAAAGAGCTGGAAGAACGGCTTAAACTTGCACAAAAACTTCTAAACGAGGATGAATTTAAAATTCTGAAGATAATACAGGAAAACGAAGGAGTTACTCAAGATTCGATTCACTTTAAAACCGGATTTTCGCACTCGAAAATCTCAATGATTATGAAAAAGCTCGAAGAGAGCGATTTGATCATAAGAGAGAGGTTCGGAAAGACCTACAAGCTATATCTCAGCGAGTGGCTGAAGAATGGAGATGCTTAAGATGGAGTATCAATCCAACCACTTTGAGAAAAAGCTGGACGAGATAAGAAGGAGGCTTGACGACTTAGATTCCGCAAGAGAGAAGTTGTTAAAACTTTCAAGAGAGTTGAGAAAGAACTCAACTCTGGCTATTTCAAAACTATACTATGGAGATATCAAATCCGCGGAAGAGGAATTAGAGAGGGCAAGAGAGATACTAAACGAGATCAAAGAATATGAGATCGAATATCCTGAGATATTCTACCCTATAACCAGAGACTCCATGCAGGAGTTCGTAGAGGCGTTTGTTTTTTTAGAAATTGTGAAAAACAAGAAGCTGGTAATCCCGGAACTAAACATTCAGCCACCTTCAATCCTTACAGGGCTTGCGGACACAGTTGGAGAGTTGAGAAGGTACACGCTCGATCTACTCAGAAAAGGCAAGTTTGAGGATGCGGAAGAGATGATAGAGATTATGGAGAGAATCCACTCACAGCTAATAACATTCAGCTACCCAGATAAAATCGTTCCGGGACTAAAAGGCAAGATAGATATGGTAAGACTTGCTGTAGAGAGAACGAAGTCTGATTATATTTCCGCGCGAAGATAAAATTTTTATTTTGGAAAAACTTTTTTAGACCCTCAATGATTCTCAAATTATGCAGATTGTGGAACAGGAGCAAGATGTCGTAATCGGACTTGAGGTTCATGTGCAACTCAACAAATTGAGAACGAAATTATTTTGCTCGTGTTCAACCTCTTACCATGGAGATGAACCCAATACTCATGTTTGCCCAATCTGTCTTGGATTGCCGGGAGCCATGCCGATAATCAATAGAGAAGCTGTAAAATCAGCCATAAAAGTAGCTCTTGCACTTAACTCCGATGTTCAGCCCTTTACAGTATTCGATAGAAAGAATTACTTCTATCCCGATCTACCGAAAGGTTTTCAGATAAGCCAATACGATCGACCTCTCGCATGGGGAGGCTACATAACCATAGAAGTTGATGGGAAGGAAAAGAGGGTGAACCTAAAAAGAATACACATGGAAGAAGATCCGGGAAAACTAACATACCACGGATCCATAACAACAGCTAAGTACTCACTCATCGACTATAATAGATCGGGCATGCCACTCCTCGAGATCGTTACCGAGCCAGTTATGAACAGTCCCAAGGAGGCGAGAGAATTTCTGAACAAGTTGAGGATAATACTTGAGTACCTTGATGTATTCGACGGTTCACTCGAGGGGGCTATGAGGGTTGATGCAAACATTTCGCTGAAAGGAGGAGGAAGGGTTGAGATCAAGAACATTTCCTCGTTCAAGGGTGTGGAAAGGGCCCTGAGCTACGAGATCACAAGACAAAAAAATCTGCTAAGAAGAGGTAGAAAAGTAGATAGAGAGACAAGACATTTTGATGAGGCTAACAACATAACTGTAACCCTCAGAACGAAAGAAGAAGAGCAAGATTACAGATACTTCCCTGAACCAGATCTCGTTCCAATCCATACAGAAGAACTGATCGAGAGTGCAAGAAGTGAGATTCCCGAGATGCCAGAGGAGAAAAGAGAGAGGTTCATCGAGCAGTATGGTCTCAGTTTGGCTATTGCAAAAGTTCTTGTCCTCGATCCGAAAATGGCGGATTATTTCGAAGAGGTTGCTAAGGAAGTGGACGCAAGGAAGTCCGCAGGATGGATCGTGGATGTTCTAAGAGGCGAGTTGAACTACAGAGGGAAAGATTTCAAATTTGCGTACGAGAGATTTCCTCCAGAAGACATGGCTAAGGTGATAAAGTACCTAAACGAGGAGAAGATAACCGACAAGGGTGCAGTGGAGATAATAAGAACGAAACTCGATGAGGGAGGAGAGGTCGATGAGATTATCGAGAAAAAAGGTTTAGTAGCCATTTCAGAAGAGGAGAAACTGAAAGAGATATGTGTTAATGTTGTTAAAAGACATCCCAAGGCGGTGGAAGACTACTTGAGCGGAAAGAAAAATGCGATAAACTATTTGGTCGGACAAGTCATGAAGGAAACCAAAGGCAGAGCTAACCCAGAAGATTGTTTTGAGATTATAAGAAGCTTAATAGAGATAGAGTCAAACCAAAATTGAGGGTTCATTATATGGGATGGCTTATAATCACTGAGAAGGACAATACCGCAAGAAGGATTTCTTCAATCCTTTTTAAAGATGTAAAAAAGAGCAGAAAAAACGGAATAAACATATACTACTCGAAAGAGGCTTCGGCATATGTTGTTGGGTTAAGAGGGCACATAATCCAACTTGATTTTCCAGAGGAGTACAACAACTGGAGTAAAATACCACTTGAATCTCTGCTTAAAGCGGAGATAAAGAAGAACATCACCGAAAAGAAGATAGTGGATGTTTTAAGAGAACTCGCCAAAAAAGTCGATCGCGTAACGATTGCAACAGACTTCGACAGAGAGGGCGAACTCATAGGAGTTGAGGCTCTTGAGATAATCAAAGAGGTTAACCCGAAA
Organism: Archaeoglobus sp. JdFR-32; assembly: GCA_002010195.1. Lineage (GTDB taxonomy): Archaea > Halobacteriota > Archaeoglobi > Archaeoglobales > Archaeoglobaceae > Archaeoglobus_A. The sequence goes on along the minus strand of MTMT01000021.1, from coordinate 5,054 downwards.
ATAAAGTTCGACAGAGCGAGGTATTCCGCGATAACACCAGCGGACATAAAAAAGGCTTTTTCGAATTTAAAAGAGGTGGATTTCAATTTGGCAAAATCCGCCGAGACAAGGCAAAAAATAGACCTCATCTGGGGGGCGGTTCTGACAAGGCTAATTTCCGTATCCTCTGGCAGAATGGGAAAAGAGTTCCTGAGTGTTGGAAGAGTGCAGTCTCCAACCCTAAGATTGATCGTCGAAAGAGAGAACGAGATTAAGAACTTCAAGCCACAAAAGTACTGGGAAATCTTTGCGGACTTCATAAAAGATGAGGAGCTTTTTACATGCAAGCTTGACAGAAGATTTGACTCGAAGGAGTCCGCTTTAAATGCATATAACAACATAAGAGACAGAGCAATAGTGAAAAAGTTCGAGAAGAGGAAGAGAAATGAGAGGCCACCAATTCCATTCAACACAACCGAATTTCTGAGAGAGGCTTCACGATTTATGAGCCCCAACAAGGCAATGAATGTTGCAGAATCCCTATACATGTCCGGATACATATCTTATCCAAGAACCGACAACACAGTCTATCCACCAACCATAAACCTGAAAGGGATCGTCAAGAGATTCCTCAACAGCGACTTCGAAAAAGAGGCGAAGTTAGTTCTATCCCAAGAAAGGTTGAGAGCAACGAGAGGGAAGGTTGAGAGTCAGGATCATCCTCCCATATACCCAACAGCGGTGGCGAGGAAAGACAAGCTAAGCAAAGATGAATGGATAATCTACGAGCTTGTAGTCAGGAGATTTCTTGCAACTCTCTCTCCAGATGCGATCTGGATCGTTAAGAAAGGCGAACTCGATGCGGGAGAGGTGTTCTCTTTTTCCGCTAAGCAGATCTTGGACAAAGGCTGGAGAGAGGTGTACCACTACCACAAACCGGAGGAGTACTATGTTCCGGATTTGGTGGTCGGAGAGGAGATAGAGGTAGTTGACAAAAGAATTGAAGAAAAGGCTACGAAACCACCGGGAAGGTACTCTACCGGAAACCTCATTGCAATCATGGAAAAGCTCGGGTTAGGAACAAAATCAACCCGTCACGAGATAATAAACAAACTATACTCGAGAAAGTATGTGTTCGGTAATCCACTTAAACCAACGGAGATTGCCTTTGCTGTTATATCTGCCCTAAAAGATAGTGCAGAAGAAATTACCACCCCAGAAATGACATCCAAGCTTGAAAAAGATATGGATAAAATTGCAGAAGGTTCGATGAGCGATAGAGAAGTGATAAGCGAGTCCGTTCAGTTTCTCGAGAGGATTCTTGCGAATCTCGACAGAAAAGCACTTTCTCAGAAACTGCGAGAAGGGGTTAGAAAAGATAAAATGATTGGAAAATGTCCTATCTGTTCCAAAGAGTTGATTATCAGAAAGTCGAGAGAAAATTCAAGAAGGTTCGTGGGCTGTACGGGATTTCCCGAGTGTAACTTCACCCTCCCTCTCCCCCAGAAAGGGACAATATACATCACATCCAAAAAGTGCGACAAACATGGCATAAACAAGATAAAAATCAGAACCAAAAAGGGTTATTGGGATTTGGGATGTGTTTACTGCAACTACCTCGAATGGCAGAACTCAAAGAAGAAATAATTGCTGTTTTAGAAATCTAAGCCATTCTTTAATTTCCCCACAAGTACTGGAAAAAATTACCTCCCTTTCCTTAAATTTTCGTTTTTACAAATTAACCCTACAAATCATGTGTCCCATTTTCTCTTTCTTCGTTTTTAGATACTCGAGATTCTCGCATGATGGCTCGACTTCGATCTCCATTCTCTTTACCTTGAAATCGTATTTCTTCAACTCCTCAATCTTCAGAGGGTTGTTGGTCATCAAAATTATGTCCTTCACTCCCAAATCCATTAAAATCTGTGCAGCTATCCCGTAACTTCTTAAATCCGGTGGGAATCCAAGTTCAATATTAGCTTCCACCGTATCCTTCCCATCCTCCTGAAGCTTGTAAGCCATCAACTTGTTTATCAACCCTATTCCCCTTCCCTCGTGACCTCTCATGTAAATCAGCACACCCTTTCCTACTTCATCGATTTTTTTAAGGGCGTTCTCAAGCTGATCCCCGCAATCACATCTGAGAGAGTGAAAGACNTCCCCNGTAAGACACTCCGAATGAATCCTCACAAGGGTTTCGCCTTCAGACACATCACCCTTCACAAGAGCTATGATTTCACCGATGGGTGTCTTGTACCCCACCGCCTGCAAAACCCCATAGAACTTCGTTGGTAGGGTGGCTGTTACCACCCTCTCGATTAGCTTCTCATTTTTCAACCTGTAAAAGATGAGTTCCTTTATTGTTATGAGGGGTAGATCGTTCTCCTCCGCAAACCTCCTCGCATAATTCTCTCCTGCTATATCACCCTCTGAAGTTATGAGAGGTGAAAAAATGCTTGCGGGAGACAGATCGTTCATCCTCGATATGTCGAGTCCCGCCTCTGCAAACCCGGGTCTTTCGAGAACTCCTCCCTCCTTTGCCTCTTCCACAAAGATTCTCCCGGGATAAATTATTTCCTCGGGCTTGATGTTCCCTCTTACAAGCTTTTTTATGAAGTTTGCTTTCTCCTCCGCAGAAGCCCCATTTGTCTTGAAATCAATAGGAATCGAATTCTCCCCAAAAAACCTAAATCTATTCAATCCAAGTTGAGAGATTAGTTTCCAAGGTATTGCAACCTTTAACTCATCACAATTCTTCATGAAAAAGGCTATTTCTTTTGAACTCACTTTTTCAGCGGGAAACGATAGAACCGCCCTATCTTCATCAACAATTATCGTAATTTTCCCCGACTTAATCCTATTCTCAAGGGGTTGCCCCATGTAAGAGGGTTGTTGAGAAGATATTTATAATTTTTGAGAAGATTCTCATAAATGTTAATTCGTTACAAATTCACTCCTCCCATTCTTTTGATTTGAACTCTCTCTCATCCACTTCCACTATTAGGGAACCAATGTAACCACACTTTCTGCAGTGGTATTTCCCAGTGTATCCCCCCGCATCTAAGTCTATTTCCGGAGATTTGCAAACCGGGCAAATCAAAATTCTCATGAATATACATCGCTTTGAAAGTATAAAGATGTTGGCAAATTCGCTGATAGCCATACTTAATCTTTTTCTGCCAATATGTCACAAATCTCCAAAGTGCTGTAGATTTACGAAAAACTATTAGTATGAAGAGCAGAATTAAATCTAATGACGGATCCACTGCTCAACCTTATGGGTCTATCGTTTATGCTCGGAATTCTTATCCTCTGGTTTTTAACAATGTGGATTATTGCCTCACTGTTCCAAGGGAACATAAAAAGGAAAATCAGAACATTCTTGTCAGCCATTTTCATAATATTTCTAATATCGTTGATTGCATTCTTCTACGGCATCTCTCTACAAATTCAGATTGTCTTTTGGCTTGCATTTGTTTTGATTGTTGTAGTTTTGATCTTCTTCAAGTAATCCCCCTCCGAAAATTCAGGCTCAAAATTTTATTCACAAACATGAATTTAATCTGGATTGATAAAAAACACAATATTGAAGTACTTGAATGGTGTTTTCTTATGAGGGTGGGAATATGGTTAGCGTGAATGAAATGGCTATGGATATTGTGGAAGACATGCTAGATTATGAGGAAGAGCTTAGGATAGAGTCTAAAAGGCTGGAAAATGGATCTACAGTGATTGATTGTGGTGTAAATGTTCCCGGTGGTTACGATGCCGGGATAATGTATACTCAAATATGTATGGGTGGGCTTGCAGAGGTAAGCATTGTAACGGACACCATTAACGACATCCCCTTCGCATTTATAACTGAGTACACAGACCATCCCGCAATTGCATGCCTCGGCAGTCAGAAGGCGGGATGGGCTATAAGCGTTGGAAAGTACTTCGCAATGGGCAGTGGTCCCGCAAGAGCTCTTGCCCTGAAACCCAAAAAGACCTATGAAAAGATCGAGTATCAGGATGACTCTGAATACGCTGTGATCGCTCTTGAGGCTTCCAAACTCCCGAATGAGGAAGTTATGGACTTCATAGCAAAGGAGTGTGATGTTGATCCAGAGAATGTTTATGCGGTAGTCGCTCCAACAGCGTCAATTGTTGGTAGCGTTCAGATTTCCGGACGAATCGTAGAGACCGCCATATATAAGATGACAGAGATCGGCTACGATCCGAAGTTGATCGTCAGCGGTTCCGGAAGGTGTCCCATTGCACCCGTTCTCGAGAACGACCTGAAGGCAATGGGCTCCACAAACGACAGCATGATGTACTACGGGAGCGTGTTCCTCACAGTAAAACAGCATGATGAAATTCTCAGAAATGTGCCCTCAAGCACATCAAAAGACTACGGTAAACCGTTCTACGAGATATTCAAAGAGGCAAACTACGATTTCTACAAGATAGATCCGAACCTCTTCGCTCCCGCACAGATTGCTGTCAACGACATCTCCACCGGCAAGACCTACGTCTACGGAAAGCTGAATGCAGAGGTATTGCTACAATCATATCAGGTGGAGCTTTAATAGTGCAAACAATTAAGAGTTTATATTTTTATTTTAATTATTTCACAAGTTTTTCGAAAAATTGAAATATAATTTAATTTATTAAAGTATTGATGGCAAAAATTCTCATCGTGGATGATGATGTTACGGTAAGAGAAGTTCTAAAAGTCATGCTTGATGGACATACTATTATGGAAGCGACCAACGGAATGGAAGCGGTTAGATACTATAAGTTTTTCAAACCCGAAATCGTTTTCATGGATGTTATGATGCCCGAAATGGATGGAGTGGAGGCAACCAAGAAAATTCTCGAATACGATCCCTCCGCAAAGATTATTGCTATCACTGCCTTTGCCGTGAAAAAAGGACAGGAGATGCTTGATGCGGGTGCGGTGGAGGTTCTTGAGAAACCCTTCACGAGAAAGAGCATAAATGATTTGATTAAAAAATACTTATAAGCAATCACTGTGTATTTACATTTTATCCCCTCCCNTCTTGTCTTTTTAGGATTGCTATCCGATTCGA